>JAZNZC010000020.1:0-32110 GCA_045594745.1 Eubacteriales bacterium | reverse complement strand
GAGGCTGTTGAAGAAGCAGTAGCAGAGGAAGCTCCCGCAGAGGAAGCAACCGAAGAGGCTGTTGAAGAAGCAGTAGCAGAGGAAGCTCCCGCAGAGGAAGCAACCGAAGAGGCTGCAGAAGAAGCAGTAGTTGAGGAAGCTCCCGCAGAAGAAGCAACCGAAGAGACCGCTGAAGAAGCAGTAGCAGAGGAAGCTCCTGTAGAGGAAGCAACCGAAGAGGCTGTTGAAGAAGCAGTTGTAGAGGAAGCTCCTGCAGAGGAAGCAACCGAAGAAGAAGCTTCTGAAGAAGAAAAGAAAGACGAATAATCTCCCGTGAGAGTATTCGCTCAATAAAGCATTGGGGAAAACTTCATTCGAGGTTTTCCCCTTTGCCTTAAAAGGATGAAAAAATGAAATTCACACAGCATTACACAATCAAATGGCATGATACCGATGCCAATCGCGAGGTGCGTCCGTCGGCGCTTGTAACATATCTGCAAGAGACGGCAAACGAGCAGTTGATCCACACGGGCATCTCACTTGACGAATTACGTGACCGTTACGGTCTTGCATTTATTCTCAGCAGTATTTCGGTGCGCATGTATGAGCCCTTGCTCTCGGGAGACGCTATCGAGGCGCAAACATGGATCTGCGAGGGCAGGGGATTTCGTCACAACCGTTGTTTTCGCATTTTGCGCGAGGGCAAGATCGTATCCGAGGCGACCTCTCAGTGGGCTCTTTTGAACTTACGAGACGGCAGTCTTGTCAAGGCTGAGGATACGCCCTATCACATCGAGCCCGATCCTGCCATCACGCTATCCGACTTGCCGCCGCGTCTCAAAATGCCGCCACTGTCCGAAATGGAGCTTGCAGGAGAGCGACGCATCGTTTACTCGGATATTGACTATAATGGTCATATGAACAACACGCACTACCCCGATATGCTCTGCGATTTTGTGCCCGAAATGCGTACAAATCGCGCCACGCGCATGGTGATCTCTTATCGTCACGAGGCGGCTTTTGGCCACACGTTGCGCGTTTTTCGCACAAAAACCGAGGGTGGATACCTCATTTGCACCATCGATGAGGACGGAACCGTTTGCACAGAGGCACTCTTGAGGCTCGCTCCCGTCAACAAAGCTTGATTTTTCCAAAATCGTAAGGAGAAAGAAAATGAAACTTGTTTTCAAAATCAAAAATTGGCAACTGCTTCGCGTGCGCGGAGCGGAAGGGAACGTTGTTCTCCCCGAGGGGGACTTTGTTGCCATCGGCAAGCGCGCGTTCATGGGCAAGCACAACCGTTATCTGCAATCCGTTCGCATCCCCGAGGGGGTGTCTGTTATCAAGGCAGAGGCGTTTGCAAGAAGTCACAATTTGCGCACGGTCATCCTACCCACAAACGGCGCTATCGGTCTTTCTCAAGGCGTTTTCACGGGTTGCGAGAGCCTGCGCGAGGTGGCAAACAGTGAGCACATCAATTCTATTGGCGCACTTGCCTTTGTGGATTGCGCTTCTTTGCAGCGCATCGATTTGGGTAAAGATTTGCACCGTATAGGCGAGGGAGCGTTTGCGAACTGCCGTTCCTTGACCTCTGTCACGCTGCCGTCAGGACTTCGCGAGATTGGAGACGGCGCATTTGCAGGATGTCGAGAACTTGCTTTCTACACCGCGCCCGATAGCCTCTCGGCACTTTCCGAGGAAATGTTCCTTGATTGCGTGTCGCTACGTGAGGCGGTCATTCCCGCAGCGGTAACGGTGATTCCTTATCGTGCGTTTTCGGGATGTCTCTCTCTGCGCGAGGTGAATATCCCCGCCAACGTTCATGTCATCGAGGATGGCGCTTTTGAGAACTGCCGCAAGCTCCACACCGTTAAAATGGAGCTTGGTGTTACCCGAATTGGCGCACGCGCGTTTGATAATATGCCTGCCTTGCGCGAGGTATTTGTGCCGCACTCTCTCAAAAAACTCGGCAGCGGTGCCTTCGGCACAGGCAAACGAAAAGACGGCGAAAAGATCACCGTCTGTGTCGAAAACGAATATATGGTGCGTCGAATGAAGCGCCTGCTTTTCTGGTGCGGTTCTGCAAATTGCACCACCGTCAAGCTCATTGGCAAGAGCATCGAGGAGCGCAAACGCGACCGCCGCCGCGCCAACGTTGAGGCCAAGGGAACGCATTTAATTGGATAGGGGACGCGACTGGGGGGGAACTTTTTGCAAAAAGTTCCCCCACGCCCCTTCAAAAACTCTCTAACGGATAAATCAAAAGGGAAATTTGTAACACACGGATAGACAGTCGGCGCAAGTCATAAAGACTCGCTTTTGCTACCGCGAGCGCGTGGGTAGCGAAGCGGCGCGAACGGAATGAATGACAGTCCGGTGGACTGTCAGAACGTGAGCGAGACCGAGCCGCAGCGAGACCCACAAAGACCCTGCGCGCTAGGAAAGTTGTTTTACATCTAATGATATTTGTAGGGGGATGACCTCCCGGGCATCCCGAAAGCAACCGATTACCGTGTGCAAAAATGGGCGATTCGTGAATCGCCTATACGAAAAATATAAATTTTGACACCCCCAAAAAAATATGCTATAATATTTCCAAACCTACCTAACATTTGGTCGGGCGCGCCGACTATATGGGTGAAAGCATTGATCAATCGCTTGGAGAAACAAAATGAAAAAACAAGAATTGCTGAATTATTTTGACGACGATCTGCTCGATAAGCTCTTCGGGTTTTGCTATGCGCGAACCAACGATAGCTATGAAGCAGAGGAGCTTTGTTCCGACATCCTATATGCGCTTGTCAAAGCTGCCCAAAACGACGGAGAGATTCAAAACATCTATTCCTTTATTTGGAGAGTTGCGCGCAACGTCTATGCCGATTTTTCGGACAAACGACGCAAGAAAACCGACACGACGTGGACGGGAGATGCGGAAGAGCTCTTTCGCACCTTGGCAGATGATGACGCTCCCGATGATACAAAAGAGCTCCTGACAAATATCTACCGCCGCATTGCCTTTTTAACAAGGGCGTATCGAGAGGTGATGATCTCCTTTTACATCGACGGCCTTTCCACGGCGCAAATTGCCGCGCGGCAGGGTGTGAGCGAGGGAGCGGTTCGCCAAAGACTTTTTTCAGCAAGACAAAAGATCAAAAGTGAGGTAGAAGAAATGGCAGAAACCTATAACAAGCCGGTAGCGCTTGATAATATCAATTACGTGATCTGGGGCACAGGAAATCCTTCTTGGGGCGACCCGAGAGATGGCTTTTGCCGTCAATTTTCCAAGCATATTATTTGGCTTTGCCGCAAAAAGCCAATGAGTGCAGCAGAGATTGCAGAGGAGCTCAACGTTCCCACTGTTTACGTGGAAGAAGAGCTTGAAATTCTCCGCAAGGGTGAAAACGGTAAATACGGCTTGCTTCGCCGCTTGGATAACGGCAAATACGCAATCAATTTTGTTTTGCTTGATAAGGATGTGTTTGAAAAAGCAAATGCGCTCTACACCGAGCAGCTTCCCCAAATTTGCGATACCATAGCAAATTATATTGAGGAACACAAAGAGGAATATTTGGCATTCCCGTACCTGAATAAAAAAGTCGATATGAACCTGATTTTGTGGCAACAAGTAACAACTATTGCGGATTCTTTTGCAGATACTGTTAGACGTATTTTGGCAGGGAAGTTTTTCCACGATGTTGCTAAGGTTGACCGTCCATTCAGTGTTTTCGGATATGTCGATAACGGAAAATACTACGGTGGTGGATGGGATGGTATTGGAGCAGAAGATGTTTGCGGATTTTCCCAAGTATTTCTTGATAACATTTACATTACGCGCATTAAGAAGCATTTTCATTGCGGTCACAATATTTCGACAGATCCGCAGCTTCAAATTGCGATTCGTGCAATCGAGGGACTCGATGTCGCTTGTTTGTCCGATCAAGCAAAAGAGCATGCCGCCAAGGCAATCGAGCAAGGATATTTGTATCGCGAGGGAGATACTCTTTATACAAAAATTCTTGTCACTACAACAGACGACATAGAGAATCTTTTCAAAATCAGCGCAGGATTGAAGAACGGATATTTTGATGCCGAGGCAGAAACTGTAGCAGAAAAGATTGCGCAGCTTATCAAAACATCCATTCCCGAACATCTTTGGGAAGAGTGGCGTTTTGCCAATACGCTTGCAAATTTGCCTGTTCTCGATGCGGTTGTGGAATGCCTCATCGAAAGAGGTGTTCTTACACCACCCGAAAACGGCATTGGTGCCGAGGGCTGTTGGATGAGTGTGAGAAAGTAAATAAGCAAAAGGGATAGCACGTGCTATCCCTTTTTTGCTTCTATTCAACTTTCTTAACGGGCAGGGTCTTGGAGGTGCCTGACCGTTTGCGGTAGCAAAAGCGAAGTTTTACTTCGCGTCGACTGTCTATTCGTGTACTAACAACTCTATTTAGATATTATTGTTAGAAAGTTCTTGAAAGGGGTGTGGGGAAAACTTCTCTCAAGAAGTTTCCCCCACATAATCCGCGTCTCCGCGTCCTTATTCAGCAGTGTAATTATCAAAATAGCCTTGGATCCAGATAATAGGCGTGCCCTTATCGCCGGAGCCGGAGGTGAGGTCGCAGAGCGAGCCGATGAGGTCGGTCAGGCGGCGGGGAGTTGTACCCTCGGAGATCATTTGACCTACGAGGTTGTCATCCTTTTCGTGGATCTTTGCTTTGATGGCATCCTTGAGTTCTTCGCCGGAGAGGTCGGAGAAATCGTTATCTGCGAGATACTTGAGCTTGAGCTCGTTGGGCGTACCCTCGAGTCCTTTTGTGTAGGCGGGGGAAACGACCGGGTCAGCGAGCTCCCAGATCTTTCCGATGGGGTCCTTGAAAGCACCGTCACCGTAGACCATAACTTCAATGTGCTTGCCTGTTGCTTCAAAGAGCTTCTTTTGAATAGCATCCACAACGGGCTGGCAATCACGGGGGAAGAGCTTGACCTGATCCTCGGTTGCCTTGTTCGAGCCGAGCAGACCGTAATCTGCGTTGAAGCCCGAGCCGTTTACGGGGGCATTCAGAATCTCATCGAGACCGAGAACGACCTCTGCACCTGCCGCCTTGAGGATACGCTTTGTGCGTGCACGGGTGTGAATATCACAGCAGAGCACGTTCTTGGTGTAGGGAAGGATCGCCTTTGCATTGTTTGCAAAAATGATCTCTGCCTCGGCGCCGCACTCGCGAATGAGAGATTCGTAGTATTCTACGTAATCCACACCGGTAAAGGTGTGCTTCTCGTAGCCAAACAGCTCACGATACTTTTCAAGAGTGAGCACGTCGCGATAGGGGTTAACGTCCTTTTCGTCAACGGCTTCCATGCTAACGAGATGATTTCCAACCTCGTCAGAGGGGTAGGAGAGCATCAAAACGACCTTTTTTGCACCCTTCGCAATGCCGCGCAGGCAGATAGCGAAGCGATTGCGGCTGAGGATGGGGAAGATAACGCCAACAGTCTCGCCGCCGAATTTGTTTTTAACGTCTGTGGCGATGTCGTCAACCGACGCGTAGTTGCCCTGTGCACGAGCCACAATGGCCTCTGTCATAGCAACGATGTCTCTGTCGTGAAAGGGAACACCTTCAACGCGGGATGCTTCCAAAACGGATTCGGTAACGATATCCACAATGTTGTCGCCGTTTCTGATAATGGGAGCTCTCACTCCGCGCGAAACAGTGCCGAACATACGACTCATAAAAAACAACTCCTTTTGTTTATAAATTGGGGGTAATATGATATCAAACAAACGTGACATATTATTATACCACAACACGTTCCGCTTTGCAACATTTTTTGCAAAAAAAGTTGAAAAAATGTAAGGAGCAAAGAAAGTGCGGAGCAAAAAAGTGCAGAATGCAGAGTGCAGAGTTATAAGGGTAGGGGCGACCATTGGTCGTCCGTCCTAACGCACACAGACCAACAAAACCTCAGGATGACAGGCTGACGGTCTGTTTTGTGACCGTCGTTAGCGGCGGCACCAAGCCCCCGCCCTGCGAATGAATATTAACAAAAGCCAACGGATTTACAACCGTTGGCTTTTTGTGTATTTGCTTTCTTCTTTTATTCTTCTGCGCGAGCATTTTCTTCTGCTTGCGCGGTCTTTTCCGCTTCGACGGGAGCATCTGCCTCTTCTTCCACCTCGATAGGTGTTTCGAGCGCCTTTTGCATCAGTTCCTTGGCGGTGACGAGCTCCTTGTGTGTGACAAGGCGTGTTCCCGAGGGGATTCCCCACTTGAGGCCGCGTTTACCAAAGGTAAAGGTGCCATCGGGCAGGACGACCGTATCCAGTGCATCACAGCCGTTGAAAACGCCCATTTTCAATTTGAGACGGGAGTTGGCAAAGATGACGGTTTGCAGTGCAAGACAGTCCTTAAACACCTCGTTGTCTACGACCTTGAGAGATGCGGGAAAGCTGATCTCCGCAAGTGCGAGACATCCCCAAAAGGCTCTTTCCTCAATGATCTTGAGTACGGGGGAGACTTCTATGACAGAGAGAGAGGTGCACTTGGCAAAGGCTTCTGCCTCGATTTTTGTCAAGGTTTCGGGCAGGCGAATCTGTCGCAGGGCAAAGCAATGCGAAAACATTCGCTCTTCCAATTCGTGCAAAGGAGCTTCAATGGTTACGGTTTCCAAGGAGCTACAATAGGCAAAGCACGAGGGGGCGATATCCTGAACCGCGGCGGGGATGGTGATCTCCTCGAGCGAGGTGCAACCCATAAACGCCGAGTAACCGATACGCTTGACATCGTTTGAAAGTGTGAGCGACTTGAGCTTTTTACAATGACAGAAAGCGGCATTGCCGATATAATTGATGTGCACGGGCAGCTCTACCGTTTCGAGGTTTGTGCAGCAAGAGAAGGTATAGTCGCTGACCGCACGAATGGCGGTGGGCATATGAACGCGCGAGAGCGAATAGCAATCGCTGAATGCGCCGATGCCGACATACACGATCTGGTCACCGAGATCGACCTCACGCAAAGAGGTACAACGAGCAAAGATATAGCGGCCCAGTGTGCGTACGCTTTCGGGAATGTTGACGGATTTGAGGGATCGGCAGTTAAAAAAGGTACAACGGTGCAAGGTGGTGATACCTTCGGGAAGCGTCAACTCTTCCAAGCTTTCGCAATCAGAGAATGCGTAGCGTCCGATATGCTCAATAGATGCCGAAAGCACCACGTGGCGCAAAGCGGTACAGCCCTTAAAACAAGAGTCGCCGAGAGAGACGACCGAACGGGGCAGGAGCAATGCGGTCATAGCGGTACATCCCTCAAAGGCTTGATCGCCGATCTGGCGCAGTCCCGTGGGGAAGATCACCTGCAAGAGGTTGGTACAATCCTGAAAAGCGCGCGGTCCAATGGTGGCAACGCGGTGTCCCAGCACCAAGCGCGTGACGTGCGTGTTTCCGCGAAAGGCTTCTTCTGCAATATCTGTGATATCATCGGGAATGACCAATTCACTTTTTTTGCCGTAATAACGAATGAGTCTGCCGTTACGGACCTCACCGTGACGGATGATCTCCGGCGTGGGGGCTTTTTTTTCGGTTTGATTTGTTTTTTCGCTCATAGTCTATCCTTTTCAAAATTCCGTCAAGGGACACTGCTTGTGGCAGTGTCCCTGTTGACGGAAGAGATTATTCTTGTGCGTCGTTTTCCTTTTGTGCGTTGGAGACGATCTTGCCGCCGACAACGCCGGAGAGAAGGGAAGTGATATCAAGACCGGTAGACTCCTTAACGCCCTCCATAATCTGGTTAGCGCTGTTCATAACGTCCTTTACAAGACGCGTGGAGTTGCCGTCACCGTACATCACGATGCGATCGGTCTGGCTAAGAGGTGCGGCGGCGTTCTTGACCACCTCGGGAAGAGCAGCCAGGTACATCTCAAGTACGGATGCTTCACCCATCTTCTTTTGTGCTTCAGCCTTCTTTTCAATGGCTTCTGCCTCTGCCAAGCCCTTGGCGCGGATACCTGCAGCCTCTTGCTCCATAGCGTAACGCAGAGCCTCAGCCTCGGCCTTTCTTGCTTCAGCAGCTTGAATAGCACGGTACTTTTCAGCCTCAGCCTCACGCTGTTGCTTTACCAGCTCGGCTTCTGCCTTCTTTTCCATCTGATACTTCATAGCATCTGCCTGCTTGCGAATTTCGGCATCGAGCTCTCTTTCCTTGAGCGCGATAGCCTTTTCAGCGAGTTCTGCTTCTTTTTCCTTGCGGGCGATGTCGGCGTTTGCCTTGGTGATCTCAATGGTCTTACGCTGATTTTCCTGCTGGATGGAGTATGCAGCGTCTGCTTCTGCTCTCTTGGTTTCGGACTTAACCTTCATATCAGCCTGTTGAACAGCAAGCTCTGCATCCTGCTCGGCGATCTTCTTTTCAGCCTCAACACGAACGGCGTTGGCTTCCTGTTGAGCGTTTGCAGTTGCGATAGAGATGTCTCTTTGTGCGTTTGCCTTTGCGATCTGAGCATTCTTACGAATCTGTTCAACGTTGTCGATACCCATATTCTCAATGGTGCCGGCACCGTCTTTGAAGTTCTGAATGTTGAAGTTGACGACCTCAATACCCAGCTTTTCCATATCGGGAACGACGTTCTCTGTGATCTTCTTTGCAACGCCCTGACGGTCCTGAACCATTTCCTTAAGACCTACGGAACCAACGATCTCACGCATATTACCCTCAAGCACCTGTGTAACGAGCTGAACGAGGTCAGCCTGGCGCAGATTGAGAAGTGCCTCGGAAGCGCGAGCCAAGAGCTCGGGGTCGGAGGAGATCTTAATGTTTGCAACACCGTCAACGGTTACGTTGATGAACTCGTTGGTGGGAACAGCCTCACTCGTCTTAACGTCTACCTGCATAACGCGCAGAGAGAGACGGTCAACACGGGTAAAGAAGGGCATACGCCAACCGGCCTTACCGATCAGGATCTTCTTTTTGCCAAGACCCGTGATGATGTAGGCGGTATCCGGGGGAGCTTTGAGATAGCCGCTGATTCCGAGAATAGCAGCAAGTGCAAGCACGACGAGAATGGGAATCAAAAAATCCATAGTGTTTCTCCTTTTGAAAAATAGATTTTGTGTGCGATCCGCGGGACCACACTTATATTGTACTACACAGTCAAGTGATTGTCAATAAGTTTCTGCTGATGTTTACAAATCGTTTACAATTATGCTTCCGACGCGGGATCAACGCCCATTTGACGCAAAAGATTGTTGTTAAATTCCTCGGCGGTATTATAGCCCATACGCTTTTGACGGTTGTTCATAGCGGCAACCTCCAAAATGATGGCGAGGTTACGGCCGGGGCGAACGGGGATGGTGATGGAGGGAACCTGCAGGCCAAGAATATCGATGGTCTCTTCATCCATACCAAGGCGGTCGTACATTTTGCCCTCTACCCAGTTTTCGAGCTGAATGACGAGGTTGATCTTCTCGGTCTCCTTAACGGCACCCATACCAAACAAGCGGCGAACGTCCACCACGCCAATACCGCGCAGCTCCACGTAGTGTTTGATGAGCTCGGGGGCAGAGCCTACCAAGGTTTTATCCGAAACGCGTTTGATCTCTACGGCATCGTCGGCAATGAGACGGTGACCTCTTTTGATCAATTCAATGGTGGTCTCACTCTTACCAACGCCGCTGTCGCCCAGGAGCAAAATACCTTCACCGTAGACCTCAACAAGACAGCCGTGGCGGGTGATGCGGGGGGCGAGGTGATTGTTCAGGGCAGAGATCAGGCTTGCCATAATCTCGCTGGTTTTCAGGCGCGTGCGCAAAATCGGCACACCTGCTTTTTCGGCGCGCTCAATGGCGGCGGCATCCACGGTCAGGTCGGTGGTGTAAATGATGGCAACGGGTTTGGCATCTACCAGCTTTTGCAGCATCACGCGCTTGGTGCTGGGCTCGAGCGAGCTCAGATAACGTGTTTCTGCCTTACCGATGAGCTGAATACGCTCGGGCTCGAACACCTCATAAAATCCTGCCAGAGCAAGACCCGGTCGGTTGACCTCGGGAGACGAAATTTGAATATCATCAAAATTATCGGGTTTTACCACAACCTCCAAACGAAAATCCTCTACGATCTTCGAGAGTGGAATCGTATAGATCTGATTCACAAAGTGTCACTCCTTTTACAAAAAGTCTTTTATTTATTGTATCATAAAATAAATAAAAAAGAAATGCTTTTTTCAAAATTCGGGTACTTTTTTATTCATATTCACAAAAAAGACATAAATATTTAGTATAATGTAAAAAAAGATGGAAGGAATGAAGCGTTTTGAAAAGAAAGATCTTGCGCGCGGTGGCGATTTTTGCGATGGTTGGAATGCTCATCTGCACTTTTTGTGCCTGCGCAAATGCAAAAAACAAAAAAGCTGTTGCCACCTCGGGGGAATATGAGATTCCCTTTGAGCAGTTGCGTTTTTTGACGATGACATACAAGGCAGAGCTGGATGCCCGTTACGGCGACGGCAACGCTGAAAACGGTACCATTTGGGATGACACCGAAACTGCCGAGAAACACCGCGCCGAGCTTGAAGAGCTCGTTTGGGGTACGGTACGCGAAAACTACGCAATTCTGCAAGCCTGCGCCGCCTATAAAATCGGACGCGATGCGTTTGAGGGCAAGGAGATCGAGGCGGCTGTGGACGAGCAGATCGCCGCACTCATTGAAGAATATCCCTCTAAAAACGATTATAAGGATTCCTTGGAAGAGCGCTACGCCACCGAAAACCTGTTCCGCTTCTATTTTGCGCTTGAGGAAATGAAGTATCTGCTTCACTCCGCTATGAAAAAGGATGGCGCATTCATTGCCGAGGAAGCCGCATTTGAAGAATGGCTCCTTGACGGAAACAGCGCATACGTGCAGCATTTTATGCTTGAACACGAGAACGACGAGGAAAAAGAAGCAAACCGCGCTGTTTTGGAAGATGCGCGCGAAAAGCTCATTTCGGGTGAGTGGACGCTTGCAGATTGCATCAACCGTGCCAACGATGACCACTATAACGTAGCTCCGTATTATCTTGTGCGTAACGTGGAAAAGGACGCATTGGTCGATGCGGCAGTAGCACTTGAGGATGTAGACGACGTCAGCGAGATCGTTGAGGTCGACGGCGCGCTTTTCGTGTTTGTGCGTATGGAAGAGGATCTGCTCGAAGGTCCTGACGGAACGATCGAAACATCTCTTTCGCTCCAGCTCACCAATCTGCTCTCCAAATATCAGTGGGCGATCGTTGGTGATGTCGTTGAAGCGGCAAAGGCTGACCTCAATATCGAGCTCACCGACTACGGTGAGGAAATTGACCTTGTCAGTATGAAATAATAAAAAACCGCAGGAAAGGAGACCGCGCTATGCAATTATTCGGCAATCGCCTTCATAATACGCACCGCCGAGGGGCACTTTCGCCGTTGGCGATCGTTCTCATCGTCGTGGGCGCGGCGTTTCTCCTGACTGTTATTCTTGGATTGTTGTTCAACGTGTGGTTGGATGACGAGGCGTATGAGCGCCTGACAAAGGGTGAGCAAAAGCAAGAAGAACAAAACGAAACCAACAAATCCTACACGCGCGACATTCACGCCGATGCTTACGTGTTTGGCAAGGAAGCCGAAAGCGTTTGGGAGAGCTTTTATGAAATTTCGGTCACTCTCAATACCCCCACGGGGCAGATCAATTATACGTCCGAGGTCGTTCAATTTCTTGGAATGGAGTCTATCTCCGATCGCGTTCTCTACGAGGAGATGGGAGAGGCACATCTTTTTGCCGGCTTTGTGAGCGGTGTTTTCTATCCGCAAGCACTCTACAGTGAGGGGGCAGACCTGCAATATGCCGTTGCCGCCAAGGAGTGTGCGCTTATGCAGGAGTTTTTGCACGCAGGCGGTAGTGAGATCCTTTTGTGCGGCGTTCCCTTAAACCAAACCGATACGGCATCCATCCTGCGTTACGTCAAGCAAGTCAAGGCAATGGCGGGGGACTCTCCCGTGGGCGTTGCCGTGCCTCTTGCCGTGGCACGGGCAGAGGGCTCGTGGACGCTGCTTGAAAGCCTTGCCAAGGAATGTGACTTCCTTGCCATCGACCTGACCGAGACCGTCTCGGTAGGCGGAGCGGAACAAATTTTAACCGATGCGCGCTATTACATTCAACAGTATGATATGCGCGTGCTGCTCAATGAGCGCCAAGAGGATCTGATCCTGGCCGCCTACACCTATCCCGACGTGCAGATCATCACCTACTACGCACCGGCAAATCCGCCTACACCCGATATACCGATTCAGTAAGTAAAAACAGATAAAAGAACACCGCATAGCATTTTCGCTATGCGGTGTTCATTTGTCTTCTCGACGACCCGAAACCCAAACGCTTACATCAAACAAAACCACTGTATGTCATCCTGAGCGGAGTCGAACTTCTGCTGAGCGGAGAGCGAGGCAGAAGCGCAAAACGCTTTGCGGTTTGCGGGATCTCGCAACAAATCTCGGTGGCTTTTTACACGATGTAACATTTTCTTAGGTAAGCCACTCAAACTCGTTCGGAGATCCCTGCGTCGCTTACGCTCCTTGGTTTTGTATCGGATCGTCGCCTGCGGCTCACTCCCTCAACAAAACTTCGACTACGCCAACCGCTTCGCGGTTTTCTTCGCTCAGGATGACAGGTAGCCATTTCTTGATCTTCTTTATTAAAACGAAACAACACCGCATAGCATTTTCGCTATGCGGTGTTCTTTTATCTTATCTCTTTCCGGTTTTGATCTCGCCGTGCTTTTCCTCGTAAGATTCAATCAAATCACGAATGAGCACGAGAATTTGACTGTTGGCGCTTCTTCCTTCGTAATCTGCAATAACGTGCAGTTTGTCCAGCATTTCTTCTTCAATTCTGATTGATAAACTTTTTGTAGCCATAAAAACCTCATTTTGAATTTATTATGTGTTTACTTTACACTCATTTTGTGTTAAAATGTTATAAATAGATGCAAAATGCATCTAAAATGAATTCAAATTGGAGGGGAATATGAAATTGGCTATTATCGGTTCAAGGAGTTTGACAAATATTGCACTTGAGCAATACATTCGAGAAGATGTAATAGAGATAGTATCGGGTGGGGCTGTTGGTGTGGATTTTTGTGCGGCGGAATATGCAAAAAGAAAAGGGTTAAAGCTTACGGAATTCCTTCCCGATTATGACCGTTATGGTCGAGCTGCTCCAATCGTAAGAAATAGAGAAATCGTAGATTATGCTGATGAAATCATCGCTTTTTGGGATGGAAAATCAAAAGGAACTTTATCTGTTATAAAGTATGCTCAAAAAATAGGAAAATCTTGTGAGATTATACATTGCTAATGAGCTTTGTTTTTTATTCTATCAATCGTATGAATAAAATCGCCCACCATGCAGCAAAAACTACACGATGGGTGATTTTATAGTAATACAATCTTTTACATCAAGGTTTGCTCATTTATAACCAGTCTAAACCTAAGTCCGAGGCGTTCCGCCGCGCGACGGCAGAGCAGCATCCGCTCGAGGAAGATTTCAAAATAATCACTCACCGAGCCGATGCTTGTATCGATGGTAAGAGAGAGCGTCAGGAGTGTTTTTTCTTCATTGATAGCGAGCGTTGATTTCTCCACCGAATAATTGACGCGGTCGTGAATATCAAAGGTGGAACGGTCATTGTTCCGCACGCGGGAGCGGCGCACATCGCTTTTGTCCGCCAAGATCAGGGCGGCAGCGATGGCACTTACGGGCGTGCCCGTACCCTCATCGTGATTTCCGATGGCAGTCATCATATCGGCGATGTCGAGCGCATCAAAGCCGCGTTTGCGCAAGAGCGAGAACGCCATCACAGCCCCACTTTGACAATGGTCGCGGCGGTTGACAACGTTGCCGATGTCGTGCAGATACCCTGCAATTTTGGCAAGTTCCACATCGCGTTCGGAGTGACCGAGCGTTTTCAAAATGCGCCCTGCTTCCTCGGCTACGCGGCAGACGTGCGCTTGATTATGCTCGGTGTATCCGAGTGCGCACAAGGCGGCGTCGGCTCTCTCAATATAGGTGCGGATCTCTTCGTCGCGGCGGATCTGTTCGTAGGTCATAGAGGCTCTCCTTTCGGCGTGTGTCGTTTTTTATCATTTTACCACATTTTTCTTCGATTGTCAACACACGCCCCCCTCTAAAACAGTTCGCAGATCCAATAGATCACGCCGTAAATGGCACCTGCAAGCGTTCCGTAGAGCAGAACGGGGCCAGCGACGGTGAAGATTTTTGCTCCTACACCAAGGATCAATCCCTCTGCGCGACTGTCGATGGCAGGGGAGACCACGGCATTGGCAAAGCCCGTAATGGGAACAAGCGTACCTGCTCCTGCGTATTTGGCAATGTTATCGAACACGCCCAGAGCCGTCAGGATCACCGCCGCGAGAATGAGCGAGACCGATGTCAGAGTACCTGCTGTTTCTTCGTCGAAGGAGCAAAGATTTTGGAATACGTCGCGCAGAATTTGCCCTACCGTGCAGATCGTGCCGCCCACCAAAAATGCCCAAATGCAATCCTTTCCTATGGGGGAGCGCGGTGCGTGTGCGTCGGCAAAGCGAGCGTAGGTCTGTTTGCTGATCTTCATAAAATTTCAACCTTTCCAAGCATTTTTGAATTTGCCGTTAGTGTTTGCACAAAAATTTACTTTTATACGGTTGACAACGCCAACAAAAGGGTATATACTATTTATAGAAAAAACGCACCGCAAATTGGAAGACAAGGAGCAAAACGTATGAATTGGGGAGAAATTTACAGCGGTATTCGATCTTTTGCAGGTCGCGCCGCTACCAAGATCAATCAAACAGCCGATATGGCAACCCTACAGGTCAAGCTTTCTATGGCAGAGCACAAATTGGAAGAGGCATATGCCGCCCTCGGACGTGCTTCCTTTGGTCACTTTGTAGAGGATAAAGAAAACTTTGCGCAGATCTCCGCCTGCATCACCGATGTAAAGAATGCGATGCTGGAGATCCGTTCCATTAAAGCGCAAATTGAGGAGCTTAAAGAACGTGTGGCAAATGCCGCCCAACAAGCGGAGACGTTTACCGACACCGTTGCCGATGTTGCTGCCGAGGCAGCCGCCGAGCACGCACAAGCCGCCAAAGCCGCTCAAGCAGCAAAAGAGGATGCCGAGGCAAGAGCCGAAGCTGTTCGTGCACAGCAAGCCGAGGAAGAAGAACCCCTCGAGGTCTTCGATTTCGACGAGGACGATTTCATCACCGACCTCTCCGATGCCGACGATGCAGTTGAAATTGAGTTGGAAAACGAATGATCTGTGGCAAGGAGATAGAATAATGGAATTAAAAAAAGATATTTTTGAAAACATTCAAGCAGAACCGCGCGAGCATTACACCTTTCAAATCGATCCGGCAAGTATGGAACCGGTTGAAAAGAAATATATCGGCAAAATGATTAAAAGAATGATCATTGGCATTCTTTGCGGTGTTATCCTGCTCTTTTTCGGTTTTTCTAGCGTATTTTATCTTGGTATGGGAGTTGCCATCGTGTTGTTTATGAGTGCTTCTCATATTGCAGCTATTTCAAACACTAAAAAGCTTTATGCAAAAAGAAAAGCGGAATATTTGCATACGGTACACGATTACACGCTATATGACGACTGTCTGGTTGTTTGGCTCAGTCAGAACGACGCAATCAAGCAGACCAAGTATAGCTTGAGCCAGATTGTAAAAGCGCAAATGATTGGTGATTTTGTTGTATTGGAGATTGACGGGCAGTTACATCTTTTGAAGAAGAACGAGTTGGTTGAAGATTCTTATTTTATTCGTAGATGCTTATAAAACTAATCTACAAAAACACATAAAAAGGACACCCACGGGTGTCCTTTTTATGTTGCTCTTTGATTGTTTGTTTTGTTATTATCGTTAGGAGCGGGACGTCGAGGACGTCGTCCCCTACGAAGAATGAAAAAAGTCACGCGTTTTTTGTTCGATAAAAGACCTCAAAGATCTCGCGCGAGCGATTCAAAACAACTTTTGTAGGGGGCGACGTCCTCGACGCCCCGCAAAAATAAACGCATATCGCAAACAAAAACGGGCGATTCGTGAATCACCCGTTTTTTTGCTCTTTAATTATCACTCTGCACTCTGCACTTTCTTCTGTCCAAGCTTCGACCAAAATTTGAAGGTCAAGGGCCAGAGGATGCCTGCTACAACCACGATGAGGAAATAGCGCACGCCTGCGCCGAGATTGACACCAAAGAGGGTATTGAGAGGCGCTTTGAGACCTACACGTACTGCCAAAACGAGTCCTACGCCAATGGCGAGCTTGAGGATCTGCGCCCACCAAACGGCTTTCGTTTCAAATTTGAGCCAATTTCGGTCGAGAGGATAAATGATGCAAAGACCGATTGCAAGGGCGAGCATCTGCCACGCTGTCTTTTGTCCGCTTGCAAGATTTGTGGGATCAACGTCGGCAGGGAACTGATAAAGAGACACAAACAGCAGGTTTGCAACCGCCGCAGCCAAAAGCACGCCACAGGCAATGTAAATTCTCTTCGGTTTATCAAAACCGAGATAGACCACGTAATAAAGTCCAAAGATAACAACTGCCGCGATGCCGAGAGAAACAAAAACGTCAAGAGGTGTATGCACACCGAGGTACATTCTCGAAAGTCCTACCAAAAGCGCCAAAACAACACCGCCGATTTGAACAGCGCGCTTTTTTGCCGAGCGTGCGATGCCGCCCCAAAGACCTGCCGCGCATTGCGTGTGTCCGCTGGGGAAGGAATATCCTGTTGCCGCCTCGCGTGCGCTTTCCACAATGGTAAAATTGGGGTCAAGGACCCACGGGCGCGGAATACGGAATGTCATCTTCAAAAATTGAATGCAGATCGTTCCCGTAAAGCAGGTAAAGAGCAGATAATATCCGCGTCTTTTGTCCACGCACCAGAAGAATACGAGTGCCAGCACGATGAAGAGCGTTTCCTCTCCAAACAGGGTGATAAAGGACATCAGCGCATCGCCCACAGGCGTGCGGATGCTTTCCAAAAATCGCAAAAATTCCATAATTGAAAATCCTTTCCTGTGATCTTTGTCTTTATTTTACCATTTCGATGGAAAAAATGCAAGCAGTTTGGCGAATTTCTATACATTCGCACACGCAGATTTTGCTGTTTTTCTTGATTTTTTGCGCGAGATATGTTATAATGAGAGCAACCAAAGCAAAGGAAGCCGAAAATGAACGAGATTCTTACGCCCCAAGCGGTGCAATCACTGCTTTTGTGGTATCAACAAAATAAGCGTGACCTGCCTTGGCGGCACACGTCCGATCCGTATCGGATATGGCTCTCCGAGATCATGCTCCAGCAAACGCGCGTCGAGGCTGTCAAGCCTTACTATGCCCGTTTTTTGGAAGTCTGTCCCGATGTGAGGGCGCTCGCGTCTCTCCCCGAGGAAAAGCTGATGAAGCTTTGGGAAGGCTTGGGATATTACAGCCGTGCGCGCAATTTGCAAAAGGCTGCGCGCGTGGTGGTCGAGAGCTATGGCGGTATGATGCCAAACACCTATGAGGCGCTTTTGAAGCTCCCTGGTATTGGAGAATACACCGCAGGTGCTATCGCGTCTATTGCATACGGAGTGCGTGTTCCGGCTGTTGATGGCAACGTTCTGCGTGTTCTCGCTCGCGTAAGCGCGAGTGAGGCGGACATCGCTCTGCCCGAAACGAAAAAAGATTTTCGCGAATCTCTTTCGCGCATCGTTCCCGAAGAAGCGGGGGACTTTACCCAAAGTCTGATCGAGCTTGGTGCAACCGTATGCGCGCCCAACCGCGAGCCGATGTGCGACGTTTGTCCGCTACGCGATCATTGCGCGGCTTACCGCGAGGGAAAAACGCAGGAGATCCCTGTGCGTTCCCCCAAAAAGCCGAGACGGGTGGAAGAACGAACGGTTTTTCTCATTCGCGACGGCGATCGCACCGCACTCCACAAGCGTCCGCCCAAGGGGCTTTTGTCTGGGCTTTATGAGCTCCCGAACGTTGAGGGGCATCTCGGTGAGGACGAGGTCCTGCAACATTTGCGCTCTCTTGGCTTTGAACCCTTGCGGATCCAAAAAATAGAGAGTGCCAAGCACATCTTTACGCACATCGAGTGGCATATGATCGCCTACGACGTGCTCATCACTCCCGAGTTTGACGGCTTGCACGGTCGGTCGGGAATGCTTCTTGTGCCAAACCAAGAATTGCATCGGAACTATGCGATCCCCTCGGCATTCGGAGCATACGTCAAGTATTTATGACCGCCTTTTTGCATCTCTGCGAGCAAAGCACCGAAAAGCAAAACAAATAAACATAAAAAAGGAAAGTGGCAGTTATGAAACATATTTTCATCATCAACCCCGCGGCCGGCAAGGATAATTCCTTCGAAAACATTAAAAAGCTCTTGGAGCTGAAAAAGGTAGAGGTCGATTACGAGCTCTATGAAACCCAAGCACCGGGGGATGCAACGGCGTACATTCGCAAGTATTGCACGGAGCACAAAGATCCCGTGCGCTTTTATGCCTGCGGCGGTGACGGAACGCTCAACGAGGTCGTCAACGGCGTTGTAGGATTTGAACACGCATCGATGAGCTGCTATCCTTGCGGATCGGGAAACGATTTTGTCAAGTACTATGGCGGCAAAAAGGTGTTCTGGAATCTCGAAGAGCTCCTTGATGCTCGCGAGGAATACATTGATTTGATGCGCGTGGGTAATAAATATGCCATCAATGCCACGCATTTCGGCTTTGACTCCTCTGTTGCAGAAACGATGATGAAGGTGCGCCGCAAAAAGATCATCGGCGGCAACAACGCTTACACCACGGGCATTGTTGTGGCTCTTTTCAAAGCGATGAAAAACCCCTGCCGCGTCAAAGTGGACGGCGAAGAGATCAATCCTTCGGGCAACATTCTGCTTTGCACCATCGCCAACGGTCAGTACGTGGGCGGTTCTTTCCGTTGCGCGCCCCACTCTCTTGATAACGATGGGCTCCTTGAGGTCTGTCTTGTCAAGCCGATTTCCGTTCTTAAATTTGTTAGTTTGATCAAGGTTTATACCGAGGGAACGCATCTTGACGATTCTCGCTTTGCAAACATTTTGGAATACCGTCGCGGCAAAACGATCGAGATCGATGCCCCCGAGGGATTTGTTTATTCCTTTGACGGAGAGCTTATCCGTCAAAACCACTTTACCGTTGAGGTCGTGCCGAATGCCATCCGCTTTGCCGTTCCCAAGAGCGCGGTCTATCTGCCGGGCGAGGAGCACGTGCCACACTATGCCGAAGAAAAGGAAATTATCAATGTACCCTGAGTATCTTTACAACAACGATACGCAAGAGATAAGTGATCGCGTATGCGAGCTGGCTGTCACTGACGAGCCCGCACTGCGTGCACGTTGTCAGGAGGTGTCCCGTCAAACGGACACCTCTTCTCTTGCTTTGCAAGCAGATTGCGCCGCCAAGCTGAATGCCATAGGCGCGGTTTTCTCTGCAATGGCGAACATTTTAGAGGCGCTTTTGCAGTCCTTGGGAAGGGGAGCGGGAATTTTCGGAACGCAGAATAGACAATCGGATTTCGAGGCGGTCTGCCGCGCCGTTACGCACATCGAGGAAGAACGCATGCACCTGCTATCCTGCATCACCGATCTGACACAGATGCGTCGAGCAGTCTTTTCGGCAGTTGCCGAAGCCAACCGAGCTCTGCATTTCTTGTCGCTCGCAGGGCGTTTCGTTCCCAAGGATGCGCATCCGCATTACGCCGAGGCGACCGAACACACAAAAGCCGCTCACAAACGTCTGACAAGTCTGGATGCTACCGTCCGCGAAGCGCAAAATTTCTATATGACATTCACAGAGCGACACCTGCCAACCTTTATGGAGCACTTGCGCGCCGCCGCCGATTTCAACCACGCAGGAACGGCACTTGACAAAAGGGCGATTCGTATGCTTTGCAAAGAACTGTTTATTCTGCTCGATCGCACCCCAAATGTCTCTTTTTGACGGATATTGCGATGAAAAAACGCAAAAACGGAAAAGTTTTTTTATAATATATATTGATTCTTTATTGGATGTGTGATACAATATATGTGAATAGAATAAATTGGTTCATCCATATTTTTCTAAATCAGGAAGTCGTCGGAAAAACCGACAGAACGGGGGACAAGACCTTGAATCTTCAACAATTTTTCGCAATGTCATTCGGGCTCAGTGTAGAAAGCTTTTACTACATTGCCATCGCTGTGTTGGCGTGTATTTTGGGCGCCGAGATCGCAGGCATTTGTATGCTCATCGGCAAAATGCGCCGCGCGCGCAACGGTGAGGACGAAGCACCTGTTGACGAGTATGATAACCATGGTGGCGCGAACTATGCCATAGCCGCGCTTTCCTTTGGCGCGGTATCTGCCACGGCAGAGCTGGTCCTTTTGGTGCTGGCTATCGCGGCTTTGGTAGGTGCGTTTGTGCTTTGCCTGCTCTTGGTCATTCTTTATGCCAAGGGCTACCTGCTTATTTCCGCAAAGGCGGCAAAGGAAGCCGAGGCAAGAGAACAAGCAGAAAAAGAAGCCGCAAGAGAGGCTGCCAGAAAAGCTGCAGAGGCTGCGGTTGCAGTATCCGCAGCAGAGGAGCCCTCTTATAGTGGGGATGATCATTCCGCACAAGAGGATCCCTACGCCGATGATTATGCTGACGATAAAGCGGCACAGGATGCGATCTCCAACCTGATCGCAACCGAGGATGCCGTTATGGCAGAGGAATACGAAGAGGAAGATACGGTAGATGAAGCTCCCGAGGCTGTAGAGACCGCCGTTGTTGCCGCAGATCCCAATGCTCCTGCGGTACAGGTTACCCAAACTGTCGAGCGTACTGTTCTTTCCGAGGGCGCACCTGCCTATGCAGGACAAGCTCCCATCGTTGAAAAGCATATCATTGAAAAGACCAAGGAGATCATCAAGGAGACCAACACCACCACTGTCAATACCGTTCCTGCCGAGGGCAAGGCCGAGCAGCAATTCAGCCCTGCTACCGAGGAGATGATGAAGGCGATCACCGAGTTTATGAAGCTCGAGACCCAGCTTCGTATGGAGCGCGAGGTCGCTGTTGAGCGTCCCGTCAGCGAAAACGGCGAAAGCACCCCCGCATTCGCCGAGGGAGAGGATGAAGACATCGAGGTCGATGAGATCGATACCGAGGACGAGCTGGATGCAGAGGATGAAGCGCAAAGAGAGGCCGATGCAGAGGAGAATGACGACGAGTACGAGAGCGATCTCTTTGGCAACGAGCGCATCGTTGGCTTTGATGAGGAAACGGGTTGCTACATCATCGCTCGCTATCGCAAGAGCTGCGAAGCAAAGCTGATGCAATCGCGTCCCGCCACCAAAAAGTATTACAGTGCTATCCGCAACGCGCTTATGGGCTACGAGGGCACCAAGGAGCGCATGAGCTGGACCATCGATACCTATACAAACGAGCATACCCAAATCGCAAAGATCAACGTCCGTCCCCGCACGCTCGATCTTTATCTGGCGCTCGAGCCTTCCACGCTTGAGGATTCCATCTATCGCGGACGCGATGTCAGCGCAAAGAAGAAATACGCCGAAACGCCTTTCCTTTACAAGGTCAACTCTCCCCGCAAGCTCACGCTTGCCCTCGAGCTGGTACAACGCGCTTGTGAAGAGCAAGGACTTTCTCCCATCGATATCGAAGAGATCAACTACGAGGAGCAATATCCCTTTACCGACACCGAAACGCTCATTACACGCGGCTTGATCCGCGAGTATCTGCGTGAGGAAAAGCCCGCGGCTACCTTCGAGCTCGATCCCGACCACGTACCGCAGCTGATCGAAGAGGACGAGACGGTTATTCCCGCAAACGCAAACTTCACTTGGGAATTCGACAACGACCAACCCGAGGTAGAGGAAGAACCCGTAGTCGAGGAAGAGCCTGCTCCCGAAGAACCCATCACAGAGGAGCCCGTGATCGAGGAAGAACCCGTGGTAGAAGAGCCTGCTCCCGAAGAGCCCGCTCCCGCCGTACCTGTTATGGGAACGACCACCACCACGACCACACACGAGACCATCCGCACCACCGAGCGTCACTACACCGAGCGCCACTACGCTACCGGCACCGAGGCGCAGGTGAGTGAGGAGACCCGCACCATTGAGGTGCTTCCCGAGCCTGCCGCTACGCCCATCGAGGTCGAGGCAGAGGAGATCGTTCCCGAGGTCGCAGAAGAATCCGTTGTCGAGGAGCAACCCACAGAGGAAGCCCACGTGGAAGATGCCGTTGAAGATACCACCGAAGAAACCGTAGAAGAAACCGTAGAAGACGTCGCGGAAGAAACCGTAGAAGAAACCGTAGAGCCTGCCATCGAAGAAGAAACTGTCGAGGAGATCGAAGAGGAGATCATCGACGACGAGATCGAGGAAGAGATCGAAGAGACCACCGACGAGCAGATTGCACAAATGCAAAACGCGGTAGCCGCTCTGTTTGGCGACGATATCCTTGAAGAGGACGAGCCCATCGAAGAAGAGGCCGCCCCCGAAGTGACCGAAGAGTCCATTGAGGAAGAAGTCGCTGAAGAAGAGGTCGTCGAGGAAGAGGTTGTCGAGGACGAACCCGTCGAGGAAATCATCGAAGAGGAAGTTATCGACGAAGAACCCGAAGCAGAAATCGTAGAAGAAGTCTACGAGGAAGAATCCGAAGCAGAAGCCGAAGCCGAAGAAGAGGTCTACGAGGAAGAGTATTACGAAGAAGAGTCCGAGGCCGAAGCCGAAGAAGAGGTCTACGAAGAGGAGTACTACGAAGAAGAGCCCGAGGCAGAAGCCGAGGAAGAGGTCTACGAAGAGGAGTACTACGAAGAAGAGCCCGAGGCAGAAGCCGAGGAAGAGGTCTACGAGGAAGAGTACTACGAAGAACAACCCGAAGCAGAGGCTGAGGAAGAGGTCTACGAGGAAGAGTACTACGAAGAAGAATATTACGAAGAAGAACCCGCAGAGGGAACCGAAGAGGTTTACGAAGACGTTGAAGGTGAAGAATTTGAGGAGACCTACGAGGAAGAGGTAGAGGAAGAGGTCGAAGAAGAACCTGCTCCCGCTCCTGCACCTGCACCGCAACCTGCAAGCGACGTCGTTCTCTTGGATGTATGTCTGTTCGATGATTACTTCGATAACGGCGCTATCGTCAACCTTGAAACACTCAAGCAAGTCGGTCTTGCACCCGAGAGCGCAACTCGCCTCAAGGTCTATGCAAGCGGCGCACTCAAGGGGCAGTTCACCGTTGAAGCAAACCACTTCACGCTGGATGCCATCAAGGCCATTGGCGATGCCGACGGCGATTCCATTATGATTCGATGAAAGGAGGACAGTATCAATGAAGACGATGAAAAATTCTTTTGTACGCAGAGTGGTACTGTTGCTCACTTTCGCCCTGTTGTTTACACTCGTTGCGGCAACCGCCGTTCTGGCAGGTGACCCCAACCCGACATTGGTATTCACCTTCAATCCCGATGAGTGTGCTGTTGTTTTGGAATACAGTGGGGCACAGGAGCCCATTCAAATGGAAAGCGACGTGCCCGTAGAAATCCCTTACGGAGCATCGGTTACTGTTACGGTTACTGCCAATATGGGTTACAGAGTTGTTGACATTCAGGATGTAGACGACAACAACCACTCCATCAAACAGCCCGACAAGCCCGTTTATCAAAAACCGAGCTTCCTTGCTTCCTTGCGCGGCAATATCCTGTGTGAGACCAGCGTATTTGACGTTGACTTTGAGGTTGACGATATTCTTTACCATCCTGTCAGCGGCAATATGGCAGAGTTGAGCGGCTTGAAATACTACTACAAGCAACCTGAACAGCCCACCGTACTTCCCGAGGTCGTTCGCGACGGTTACAGGTTCGACCATTGGCAGGTTGTTAAAAGTGATGGAACCGAGGTTCAAAAGCTTACCAAAAATCCGGAAGGCAAGTATGAGATCCCCTCTGAGATCATCAATGGGGATATGGTTGATACCGGCAAGATCTATCTGCACGCCGTATTCGTTCCCGTAACCTACGAGGTAATCCGTCACGATAAGGCGTATGACGAAGGTGCAGAAACCACCATCAAGCATCTTGGCACCTATGTGGGTCAGATGCCTATGGATGCCATCGTTTCCGCTCTTACGCAAATGGGCGACGACGGTGAGAGCACCGATCCCGAAAACCCCTATCTCAACTACAAGAGCTATATCGGCTACAAGCTGTATGTAGACGGTGACTATCCCGAAAAGCACATCACCATTCCCACCGAAAGCACCAACCCCAACACCTTTGAGCGTTGGTATCTGCCCATTGTTTACGCGCTTGAGTATCAGCTCACCGGTGGCACACTGCCCGAGGGCGCACCCACAAGCTATACCTACGATGCTTATACCACCATTCTGCAGCCGACTCGCAGAGGTTATCAGTTTATGGGCTGGAGAGTATTTGTAGACGGTGTTATGGTTGCTGAAACAGGCAAGGATTTCGTTCTCGGTAACGAGGGCGAAAACAACACCAAGTACGCTGCAAAGGACGAGAAGATCGTTCTCGAGGCTATCTGGCAAGCCGAAAAATACAACATTACCTACAACTGGGGCATTTCTGCCGATCTGATCACAAACAAAAACGATCTGCTTGGTAGCTACGGAAGCTTTGAGTTTGATAAGGTAACCTTTATTCCCAACCCCGTTCGCGCAGGCTACACCTTCAAGGGCTGGACGCTGACTTATACCAACGGCGATGCAACGCCCGATAACGTAGGTCTTGCAGCGGCTACCGGCGGTTATAATCTCGACGGTTCTCTGCACGCGCAGGAGATCACCCTCACCGCCGCTTGGGAGGTTGAGGTCTACAATGTGATCCTTGGCGGTCAGGAGGATGCCCCCGAGGGCTACACCACCGCAATTCCCGGTGTTCAATACGATGCCCCTCTTTCCATTCCCGGCGGAGCAGTTATCGTTCCCGCAAGAGAGGGCTATACCTTTGACGGCTACTGGAGCGCTCCCAACGGCGGCGGCAAGCAGTATATCGACAAGGACGGTAACAGTGTTTGCAATCTGTGGGATCTCGATGGCGAAAACGGCTCTGTAACGCTATACGCCAAGTGGGTTATCAATCAGTATAGCATCACCATTGATCCCATACAAAAAATTCCCGCAAGCAAAGCCGAAAGCGTCATTATTACCGTTTATGTAAACAACGTGCCAACCATTTATACAGAGCCTATGAAGCTGGATTACAAGACGGAGTTCTATGTAGTCATCACTCTGCCCGTTGGCTTTGAGATCGTTGCGTGGAACGTAGATAGTTTTACGCCCAACGGCAACGTGTTCACGTCTTCTAACCTTGTTGTTGGAGCAGAGGATATGACCTTGACCGCGCAGGCAAGACCTTCGGCTCCTGTTCTTGGCGGTGACGTAAAATCGATTCGTCCCATATCCGATACCGAAATTAAGGTTCTGTTTGCTGATGCTACCATTGCAACACTTTACGAGGTTGCCATCTCGCTCGATAGCGACGTTGCCAATCTCGCCGCCGATGCTTGGAAATCCATCGCTGACGGACAAGATCATTATGTATTTGGTGACCTGCAACCCGGTACCCATTACTATGTGTTTGTTCGTCTCAAGGAGACTGCCGACGCCTTGAGCGGTATTGCACTTTCGGAAAAGAAACTCACCGAGTATGACGAATATGTAGAAGAAATGGTTGACCGTCTCAACGGTATGATTACCAATGGCGACGGCGACATTGCAAAGGGCGTTATTGCCAACACCATCAAAGAGATCGATAAGCTCAGAGAAGATCCGGATGCAATTCCCGAGAACTTCTATCAGCTGGTACAGGATTTGATTGACGGTGTTGAGGAGAAGCTCATCTTTGCAAGACTGCAGGATAGCAAGATTGCCGCATTGCAAAACCATCGCGAAGAATGTATGGCTTCCGGCTCCTTTAGCCCTGAGAACAAGGCACTGCTCAATTCGCTGTGTGCAAATGCTGTTGCGGATATTTCCGGTGCTACCACCGAGGAAGATGTGGACGCTATCTACAACACCGCCAAGGCGGCTATGCAGGCTGTTCCCGTAACCCACCTCTATGATGCCAATGGCTTTATGCAACTGACAAGCCAACTTGGCCTCGCTCAAAACAGTGGTATCACCCTCTCTTCCATTGAGGATATCAAGGCTCTGCGCCGCGCCATTGCCGATGCGATCGCCAAAGGCAACATCACCGCAGATTCCTTTATTACCATCGAGGAAGCAACCAAGCTGCTCCGCGCACTTGACACTGTGAGCGCATATAGCTTCAATTTGATCAACGTGCAGGCAGGTGCAGGTGACGTCTTTACGCTTCGCCTCACCATTCCCGAATCTCTTGCAGGTTGCACCGGCTTGCAGGTGGCATATTTCAACCAAGCTACCGGTATGCTGGAGCTGCTCGAGACCACCATCGAGGGCAACACCCTCGTGTTCAAGGCGAAGCAGATAGCCGACTTTGTGATCTTGGCTGATCCTACCGTCGATCTTACGGCTGTTATTATTGCGCTGGGTGCTATCTTGCTTTGCCAGCTCATTGCCATCGTGCTCGTGCTCGTCAGTCGCAACAAGGCTAAAAATTCGGTAATGCACGCAAGCGTGGCTCTGCCGCTCTTCCTGACCATTCATTTCCTGCCCGTTGCCAACGCCGAGCTGATCGCGCTTGGTTTGGGTATTGCCGTCATTCTGGCTCAGATCGTGCTGATGTGGTTGCTGATTTCTTCCGGTATGATCCGTGTGTTCAAAACCAGAAAAACCGCGCCCGCACAGCAAGAGGTCACCGCCGTTGTGCGCGAGGAAGATCTGCAAGAAGATCCCTATGCCGCATTTGACGAAGAAGCTTCCGACAAAGAAACCGTAGCTGAAGAAGCTGTTGACGAAGAAGTACCCGAGGAAGAAGTGGTCGGGGAAGCACCTGCCAAGGAGATGCTCGATGACGATGCCTTTGACGAAGAGCTCGCCGAGGAGCTTGCTCGCGAGCAGGAAGAAGAATTTGCCGACGACGAACAGGTAGTCGAGGAAGAACTCCACGAGGAGACCGAAGAGGTCTACGACGACGAGGAATTTATCGAGCACGCCCCCAACCCTTACTATTCACTGGATGAAGAGGAGAATGAATATGCGTTTGATGAAGAAGAGACCGAGCGAGTATCGGATGTGGATACGACAGATCAAGAGGCTGAAGAGACGTCGTTCGGTGACGATCCCCTTGACGGAGTCTTTGGAGGAGCAGACGTACAAGACGGCGACGCCCGAGATGAAGGAGAACGTTCGTTCGATGAGGACTCGTACACAGAATCGTACGAATATGGAGATGAAGCGGATGCCCCGTATGCCGAGACCGAAGACGCTTACCGAGAAGAGACAAGCGGTGAGGGATCGATTGATGCAACGGCATATATCGTAAACGACGACGAAGATCTTTCCGACGAGGAAGAAATGTATCGCTACGACGAATAAACAAATTTGGAGGCTGTCTCAAATGCGAATTTGAGACAGCCTCTTTTAGGGGATAGTCAGATTTAGGCAATAAGCGTCGTTCTTCGAGGCGAAAGGCGTACAAAGGTATGTCGAGCCTCGATGACGGCGGTAGAAAAAGTCAATTTTATTGGGAGAATTTCGGAGAAATTCAACATATTACTGTCTCATTTGCTCATTTTCATTGGAAATGAGCTTTTTTGCTACAAATATTTCCTATCTTTCTTTTTATTTTCCAATTTCCATTTACAAAATGCAAATTTTGTGGTATACTGAAGGAGCATATCTATGCAATAATTTATTTGAGAGGAAATCACTATGAAGCTCAACTACAAACGTGTGTTGCTTGTTGGAATGGCGTTCTTTCTGATCTCCGCATTTTGGCAGGCATACGATGCAATCGTTCCGCTTATCTTAACAAACCACTTTGGTCTCCCGCAAACCATTTCCGGAGCTGTTATGTCTATTGATAACATCCTTGCCGTATTTATGCTCCCCATCTTTGGTGCACTTTCCGACAAGGTGAATACTCGCTTTGGCAAGCGCACACCCTTTATCTTCATCGGTTCGATCGTTGCTATGGTATCCTTTGTTGCACTTACCTTCATTGATAACTATCAAATTGCCAAGGTAGTGGCGGCAGGCATCCCCGAACTGGCGCAAACAGGCTCCGCTGAGGAAATCGAAATGATCCGTAAGCTGACCGTAGAGCTGACCGTGGCAAATCCCTTGCCCTTTATTGGCTTTATTGCAACGCTGCTTGTTGTGCTTGTGGCAATGGCTACCTTCCGCTCTCCCGCGGTTGCTCTTATGCCTGACGTTACCGTAAAGCCCCTTCGCTCCAAGGCGAACGCGATCATCAACCTCACCGGCACGGCAGGTGGAATTCTTGTTCTCGTGCTCGGCATGGTATTTGCAACCTCCAAAAACCACTATATGCAATATACAGGCTACGTTGTAGCCGTTGTTTCCATCATGCTTACGGGCCTTGTCGTTTTCCTTCTCACAGTCAAAGAGAAGAAATGGGCTGCGGAAATGGAAGAGGATTCGCTCCGTCTCGGACTTGAGGATGCTCCCGAAGAAGAGGAGACGGGCGCGCAAAAGCGCAAGCTTTCCAAGGGTGAGATCAAATCTCTGCTTCTCATTCTGGCATCGGTTGCACTTTGGTATGTTGGCTATAACTCCATCACCAGTAAATATTCGGTATACGCTACCAATATTCTCGGCTTTGATTTCAACTTCACGCTCATCATCGCACAAGCGGCGGCAATCGTTTCCTACATCCCCGTGGGAATTATCGCCTCGAAGATCGGCAGAAGAAAGACCATTCTTGCAGGAGTCGCGATTCTTGCATCCGCGTTCTTCATTGGCAACTTTATTACCCCAAACACGCCCGAGCTCGTTATGTATCCCGTATTCATTCTTGCGGGCATCGGTTGGGCAACCATCAACGTAAACTCCTTCCCGATGGTTGTTGAGCTTGCAAGGGGCGGCGACGTTGGCAAATATACGGGTTACTATTACACCGCTTCTATGGCGGCACAAATCGTCGCGCCCATTCTGTCGGGCGTCCTGTATGACCTGTTTGGTATGCGCTATGTATTCTTCGCATTCGGCACAGTGTTTGTCCTGTTCTCGTTTGTTACAATGTTCTTTGTAAAACACGGAGATGCCAAGGAAATCGAGAAAAAAGATCTGCTTGAGCAGCTCGACGTTGATTGAGGGCTATGATGGTATTGATCAATAGCGTTGTAGCGCTTGCAATCCTTGCAGTGATACTGTCAGCAATTTATCTTTTTATACTTGTTCGCCCCCCAAAAAAGACAAAGCCAAATCCGGCACTGCTGTGTGATTATGCGCACAGAGGGCTTCATAACGGCAAGGACGCGCCCGAAAACTCGCTTGCGGCATTCGAGGCAGCCTGCCGTGCAGGATACGGTATTGAGCTTGACGTTCAACTTTCGAGCGACGGCAAGGTAATGGTCTTTCACGATGATACGCTCGTTCGTATGACAGGATGTGACAAAAAGCTTTGCGAGCTTACCGCACAGGAATTGACCTCTCTTACGCTGGGGGATTCAGATCAAACGATTCCCATCTTTGAAGAGGTTCTTGCTCTGATTGACGGCAGAGTTCCGTTGCTGGTGGAATTGAAAGGGTCGAGCCTTGATACCTCGCTTTGCCCCAAAGTTGCAGAGCTGCTTCAAAATTACAAGGGCCTGTATTGCATAGAATCCTTTAATCCATTTCTTGTTGGAAATATGAAAAAGCGCTTTCCCGATACGTTTTGCGGATTGCTTTACGCAAACGATTGTAAAAGGAAGAAAAAGAAGACCGCACTTCTCCTTGGGCTTTCCGCTATGGCGCTCAACGTTGTGGCACGTCCCGACTTTATTGCTTTTTACAAAGAGGATAGGGATGCTTTGCCCGTAAAGATAACCACAAAATTCTACGGTGCGCCCAAATTTGTTTGGACCGTGGACAAGCAAGAAGAGCTTGACACCGCCCACAAAAACGGCGAATTGCCGATATTTGAAAACATCTTTTAAGTGAATATGAATCTATAACACAAACCGCACCGTCAACCATTGACAGTGCGGTTTGTGTTGTGAAAGGATTTTTTATTGTGGGGCGGGGTTTGCGTTTTTCTAACGCGCAAACCACAAACAAAACCACTGTATGTCATCCTGAGCGAAAAAATCGCATCGCGATTTTGCAGTCGAAGTTTTTTCGAGCGAGGAGCGAGGAAAAACCGAGGAGCGAGAGCGACGACGGGATCTCCGAACGAATTTGGGTGGCTTACCATCGCAAATGTAACATCCCCTTTGGAAACCCACCGAGATTTGTTACGAGATCCCGCTTAAACACGCAGTGTTTTTCGCTTCTCACCTCGTTCTTCACTCGGTGAAAGTTCGACTCGCTCAGGATGACATACAGGATTTTTATTTACTGTATATGTTAGAAAAACGGGCGACCGAATGAAAGGCGGCAAGCCACCAAGAGATTGCAAGCAATCTCTTCTCACTTACAAGATTTGTGTTTGGTTTTGTTTGCTTGATAAATTGGAATTTGTTTAACGGTTTTCTAAAATCCATTTCTTTGACCAAGCAAACAATGTTTCGGACATCAAATTGAAATCTATCTCTCCACCATTTTTCAAATTTAAGAATATATCAACGATAAGCCGTTCATTAGTTGAAACAACATCGCGCAATTCACTTTGGCATTTTATGTATTTGCCCGTTTGCTTAAAAGCGATAGCTTGCACAACGAAAGAGGCGGATTTATACAATCCTTTCAAAATATCTTTGCTTTTTTCGTGCAGCATATTGTGAACGCATCCGTGATAGATGTTACAAGCACCTATTTTAATCGCTCTGTTAACAGCAGATTCATCAATCACCGCAAGCAATTCATCAAGACTACCTTGTATAGGGGTTGTGTCATAATAAAACTGAAAAAGGTCGGAAGGCTCCCAATTCAAAAGCTCATCTTTACCCGAAACAAAGCCGCAAATCAGTTCTCTGTTGGGAAGGGTATCTAACATTGCATTGTATTTTTGAATATCTGTGACGGACAGTTGATCGAGTATTACGACAATGTCAATATCACTTGTTTCTGTTGCTTCGCCGCGACCGTAACTACCTTGCAAACCGACAAACCATACACGATTTGCAAAAGTCTCATTTAATGTCTGCAAGAATTCCTTCATCCAAGCAGTAATCTCTATCATCCTAATCACCTCGTCAAATTCTTATTTACCAATTGCTTTCCAAGTCAACCTTATTGTATCATAAAACTCCCAAAATGTAAATAAGACGGTTTGAATTTTCACTCAAACCGTCTTATTTGTCTATCAATCAAATATCAATTAAACCACACCGTAAGCGAGCATTGCGTCTGCAACCTTAAGGAAGCCTGCAATGTTAGCGCCTGCTACGAGGTTGCCTTCCATGCCGTACTTCTTTGCGGCTTCAACGGAGCTCTCGTAGATGTTCTTCATAATGTCCTTCAGCTTGGCGTCAACCTCGTCTGCCGACCAGCTGTAACGCATCGAGTTCTGGGACATTTCAAGGCCGGATACGGCAACACCGCCGGCGTTAACCGCCTTGGAAGGAGCAACCACTACACCGTTTGCTTGCAGGTATGCAACTGCCTCGTTGGTGGTAGGCATATTGGAGACCTCAACGTAGTACTTAACGCCGTTCGCAATGATAGCCTCTGCCTCTTTAACGTCTACCTCGTTCTGAGTTGCGCAAGGCATGAGAATGTCAGCCTTTACGCCCCAAGGCTTCTGACCTGCGAAGAAGGGTACGCCGAACTTGTCTGCGTAATCCTGAACCTTGTCGCGGCCGGAGGCGCGCATCTCCAGCATGTAAGCGATCTTCTCGGGGGTGTTGATACCCTCGGGATCGTAGACGTAACCGTCGGGACCGGAAATGGTCACGACCTTACCGCCCAGCTCGGTGACCTTCTTAACGGTACCCCAAGCCACGTTACCAAAGCCGGAAACAGCAAAGGTCTTGCCCTTGATGTCCTCGCCCAGGTACTTGAGCATCT
>JAZNZC010000019.1:0-6274 GCA_045594745.1 Eubacteriales bacterium | reverse complement strand
CTTTCCATCGCCGAGTAATATATTTCGAATATTGTCATTTATTTCAGACTCGCCAAGTCCCATTTGAATCAGCGGCTGAATAACTTCGCGACTTTCTCTTGTATGCGGAAGTTCAGACGCAAGTGAATTTGCCTTTTCTACCTTTCCGCACTTCAAATATAAAAAACAAAGCGTAGCACGCATTGTTGCTTTTTGTTTTTCATTGTTAGATATAGGCAAACCGCGTTCCATTAACTCGATTGCTTCTTCTGATTTATTCTGTAAAGCTAACACTCCTGCAAGGCCCAAAATCATTCCGGGCTTGTTGGGATATATCTGCAATGCGTCTCTATATACCTTTTCTGCTGAAATGTAATCACCGTTACGCTGAAACTCGGATGCTTTTTTGTGAATGTTATAGCGTGTTTCTTGTGCTCGTATCGTATCCATACCTATGAGCAGATCGATGCTTGTTTCAAATATGTTTGCCAAGGCGGGTAAAAAAGTTATATCTGGATAACATTCACCGCGTTCCCATTTAGAAATGCTTTGAGGGGTTAGCCCCAAATATTCTGCAACATCCTCTTGTGTAAGATTTTTCATAATCCGATATTTCTTTAGATTTTCTGACAAATAAAACATCTTTTCTCCTTTACACATTTTTACTTTGCTTCGAAGCACTACTATTATACCATAGGAGCAATTATGTTTCAATGACGTATTAGTTGTTATTGATTCAACTCTGGGGCAAGCATAGCGCGTGGCAATCCACGCACGATCGGGCAGAAGCCCGAACCCACTATCCGCAGAGGGAAACGGTGTAGCAAAGGCTCCCTTGTGTAAAGGGAGGCTTTGGCAAGTTCCCACCGATAGAAAACACCACCAAAGAAAAATCCTTGGTGGTGTTCGTGTTTTCTCCGCTAAAGATGCATAGCAGAGCGAGTGCTTTTTTGGTGCCGGTAGTCGGGGTCGAACCGACACGGTATCGCTACCACTGGATTTTGAGTCCAGCACGTCTGCCAATTCCATCATACCGGCGTATGACAAATGGTATTATATCATATTCGGAATAAAAAATCAAGAGCTTTTGCAAAATTCCTAAAATATTTTTCGCGCCGATTGGTTGCACAACAAAAATCCCCCATACTTCAAACGAAGATAGAGGGATTTTTTAGTTGGGAATTTCTCCCTGTCGCCATGTGTTCAGATCGGGAGCCCAGTTGACCTTTTTATTGCTCGTTCTGCTTACGGTGGCATAACCCTTGTAACTGTGTGTTGCAACCCATTTCCCATTCTCACCAATAGGTTCAATGATGGTTTTGTAAACAACCACAACATCACCGTTAACACTGCTGTCATCTTGTTCAATGTGATCGTAGGTATATGCGTAACACTGCGTGGGGTTATTCTTTCTGTCAAACGCAACGATGAACTCCAAATTCTCGGAATTGAATTTTTCAAATTCCTTAGGCAGATTTCCGCCTCCGAGCGTATTATCCTCCGAATATTCAGGACCTACCGTTCTGTCAATAAGCCTATAAATAATGCCGCCCACAATATTCAAGCCTTCCTCACCGATCTCGCCCGTTACGAACTGTACCATATTATAATGGTTTTTACCCTCCTCAACAACGGGGGGCGGGGGTGTGACGGGTGTCGTCTCCTCGGGCGTGGTTTCTTCTGATCCACCGGGTTCGGTTTCCTCGGGCGGTTGTGTGGGGGTGGTTTCCTCAGGCGTTGTGGTACCACTACCGGGACCGCCCGGGAGAACCGAGCCGGGATCATCATAGGTAAATTTGTTCAAAAGGAGGTGGGCGTTTTGCATAACTTTATCAGCCGGAACAAAGCTATAATTGCGGTATACCCACGCGGCAAAAACCGGCGAGAGCAACAAAACAATTAAAATAAGCAACAACGTGCTGATTTTGAAAAAGATCTGTTTGTGCATAACATCCTCCTTTCTGTAAGTGTTTTTCACCTATCACAAAAATTGATTTTGCGAAAAGGTACGGTCATAGTAACGGTAATAATCAACCGCCGATAATCTTTTGAAGAACGGGCATAATCAAAGAGTTGAGCAGGTTGCCAAGCAAAATGCCGAGCGTTGCAGCCAAAAGAGCCTTGAAACGTTCACGACCAAGCAACCAAGCAATCAGCGTTACGCAAAGAATAGGAGCTACAACACTTAACAAATTGGTGATGACACCGAGATTGGGAAGAATAGCCATAGCACCGTTAGCAAGCAATACACCCAGTACTGCGGAGATAAGACTTCTAACGGGATCCAATCTCAGTATAATAGAAATCAGCCAAATGGCAAGTGCGTGAAGGGCTACGTTTACAACGGGATAAATCCAATCCATAATTGTCCTCCTTTTGTTTTTTAATATTTTTATTTTCCATTACTCTTTCATCAGTAATGTCAACCGAATATTGCGCCAAGACCGAGGTATGAAAGAACGGTCATAATGGCGGTTGCTCCAAGCACGCCGAGAGCGGCGGCAAGAAAACTCTTTTTGGGTTCAAGACCTAACACCGAGGCGATGAGAGTTCCCGTCCACGCGCCCGTTCCGGGGAGAGGTACGGCTACAAAGATAACAACGCCCCAATAGGAATATTTTTCGATCGTTCCCTTGTGCTTCTCGATCTTGCGGTCGAGCCACGCGGCAACGCGCGCAAAAAACTTGACGCGGCTATTTCTCATCCATTGCAAAACTGCACGGATAAAGAGCAGAATGAAGGGTACGGGCAACAGGTTGCCTGCTATGCTGAAGATCGCGGTCTGCCACCAAGGCATCCCGAGTCCCCAGCCGAGCGGAACTGCTCCACGGCACTCGATGATGGGGAGCATTGAGCAAAAGAATACGCAAAGCTCCCGCCCTACGGTTTCAAGAAAAAACCGTTTGATTGCTTCTGTCATCGTGCGTTTTGGAAAATTACAGAGCCTTTACGAGCTCCTCGGTATCCTTTGCGATCATCAATTCCTCGTTGGTGGGAATGACAAGAACGCGAACCTTGGAATCGGGAGCGGAGATATCTACTTCAGCGGCTCCGCGGATAGCCTTTTGGTTGAGCTCTTCGTCGATCTTAACGCCCATAAATGCCAAATTCTTGGCTACATCTGCGCGGTAGTTGGGGTTGTTTTCGCCAATACCGCCTGCAAATGTGATGGCATCAACGCCGCCCATTGCTGCTGCAAAGGAGCCTACGTACTTGGTGAGCTGGTGAACGACCATCTTTTCAACGAGCTGGCAACGCTTATCGCCATTCTTTGCACCCTCGCCGATGTCACGGTTGTCGCTGGTCTTTTGCGTAACGCCAAGCATACCGGACTTCTTGTTCATAATGGTATCGATCTGATCGGGGGTGAGGTTCTCTTTCTTCATCAAAAGAGGAACGATCGCGGGGTCGATAGAACCGCAACGAGTACCCATCATAATGCCTTCCAGAGGAGTCAGACCCATGGTGGTATCGTAGCACTTACCATCCTTAACGGCGGCGATGGAAGAACCGTTGCCGAGGTGGCAGGTAACGATCTTGAGTCCCTCTGCGTTTGCGGGATCCTTGCCAAGCATCAAAGCCGCACGCATGGAAACGTAGCGATGGCTGGTGCCGTGGAAGCCGTAACGGCGGATGCGGTACTTTTCGTAGTACTCGTAAGGAAGTGCATACATATATGCGTAATCGGGCATGGTTTGATGGAAGCCGGTATCAAATACAGCTACCTGAGGTACGCCGGGCATGGTCTTCTCGCAAGCGCGGATACCGGTGAGGTTGTGGGGGTTATGCAAGGGGCCGAGCTCGCAGCACTCTTCGATGGCTGCGATAACCTTTTCGTCGATGACAACAGAGCCCGAGAACTTCTCGCCGCCGTGGAGCACGCGGTGTCCGACTGCGCTGATCTCGGAAAGAGACTCGATAACGCCGTTTTCCTTGGAAGTCAGAGTTTCCAGAACGATCTGTACGGCTGCTGCGTGGTCTTTCATAAAGATGTCGAGTTTATAATCTTCTCTGCCCTCTACCTTGTGCTTGAAATTACCGCCCTCAATGCCGATGCGGTCGCACAGACCCTTTGCGAGAACGGATTCGTTCTCCATATCGATGAGCTGATATTTGATAGACGAGCTACCTGCGTTGATAACCAGAATTTTCATTGTTTTGTTCCTCCTGCGATTTTTGCGTACGCATCCGCGCCGCACTCTTTTGCCCGACTGTTCGGACATATTCTGTCATTTTATATTATAAAACAAAATGTGGCGCAATGCAAGAGGGATTTGAAAATTTGTTGCTGTTTTTTGCCATTTGCTTATAAGAAATAGGAAATGTTCTTTCATTTTCGCTCTTGCTTATTTTATTTGGGCTATTTTTTTAGGATTTATCTTGCAATTTGCAACAAAAGCCGTTATAATAATACCAAAGAAAACCAACAGAGATTGGAGACTGAAAAAAATGAGCAAACAAAAGATCGAATTTGGTACGGGCGGATGGCGCGGCATCATTGGTGACGATTTTATCAAAGCCAATATCCAACGTGTAGCTTACGCCGTTTGTCGCTTGGCTCGCGAAGAGGGCAAGGCAGACAAACCCATCGTTATTGGATATGACCGTCGCTTCTTGTCGGAAATTTCCTCTCGCTGGATAGCAGAGGTCCTCTCGGCACAAGGCATCGGCGCCATTCTTGTCAATCGCTCCACGCCTACTCCTCTGATCATGTTTTTGACCGAGCATCACAAACTGCACTACGGTCTTGAGGTAACAGCAAGCCACAATCCCTCTGCCTACAACGGCATTAAGTTGATCGTAGAAGAAGGCCGTGACGCACCTTTAGAGACCACCGCACGTATGGAAGAGCTCCTCTGTGAGGATGCAGAACTCGACATCCCCACCCTTTCCATCAAAGAGGGCGAAGAAAAGGGACTCATCTCCTATATGCACGCGCCTTTTAACGATTTTATCGACCACATCCTCTCCAAGCTCAACCAACCCATCATCAAGGAACGCGGTCTGCGCATCCTCTTTGACCCGATGCACGGCTCGGGTATTTATCCCATCACGGTCATTTTGCAAACCCTGCGTTGCACGGTCGACCTGATCAACGACAACAAGGACGCTTACTTTGGCGGCGGTATTCCCGCCCCCACCGAGTCTCGCCTGTATGATCTGCGTAACCACGTGGTTGCGGGCGGCTATGACCTCGGCATCGCCTTTGATGGCGACGGCGACCGCTTGGGTATTGTGGACGAGAACGGCAACTACATCGACGCCAACCAGATCCTTTGCCTGCTCTACTACTATCTGCACGCACACAAGGGCTGGAACGGCCCCGTTGTTCGCAACCTTGCCACCACGCATATGCTTGACAAAATTGCAGAGTCCTTTGGTGAGAAGTGCCACGAGGTTCCGATTGGATTTAAGTATATTTCCGCAGGCATTGATCAATACGACGCAGTCCTGGGCGGTGAGTCCTCGGGTGGCTTGACCGTTCGCGGACACATTCACGGTAAGGACTCCATCTATGCCGCATCCCTCTTTATCGAGATGGTTTGCGCTATGGGCTCTCCCACTAAGATGCTGCGCGAGCTTGAGGAGCGTTTTGGAACTTTTGAGATGGTAGAAGCCAACCTTGAGTTTCCTGCTGAGCGCAAGCCTGAAATTCAAAAGACCTTGATGGTGGATAAAAAACTGCCTACCTTCCCCGACGCCGAGGTCGTTCGCGTGAGTTACGAGGATGGCTGTAAGGTCTATTTCTCGGATGACTCCTTTGTCATCTGCCGCTTCTCCGGCACCGAGCCCCTGCTCCGCATCTTCGCTGAAGCATCCGACGCCGCTCGCGCCGCCGCTTACATTACACCGTTTAGAAAGTTGTTGGATATATAAGAATTTGTGGGGGAAACTTCTTGCAAGAAGTTTCCCCCACACCCCTTTCAAGAACTCTCGCACAAATATATCTAAATAGAGTTGTTAGTTTACGAATAGACAGTCGGCGCGAACGCAAGGTTCGCTTTTGCTATCGCAAGCGATTAGGGACCACCAACCCTACTCGCTAAGAAAGTTGAATGGTGGCGGTTTGTAGGGCGGGGCGAAGAGATTGCTTGCAATCTCGTGGCGACTTGCCGCCTTCCATTAGGTCGCCCGTTTTTATCTGCGGCATCCCTTTGTTTTTTGGGACGTCGAGGGCGCCGTCCCCTACCAAGATACAGATATAGGGATAGCAAGTGCGCTATCCCTTTGTTATTTGTTTTTGTGTGAAAGTTTTTGAAGGGGGTGCAGGGGGAACTTTTCTCAAAAAGTTCCC
>JAZNZC010000018.1:0-37766 GCA_045594745.1 Eubacteriales bacterium | reverse complement strand
CGGGGATATCTTTTCATAAGGTCACCGCCTTTCATTGGTTATTATAGCACATACGGGAATAAGTGTCAAGTTTTTTGGCGTTGGGAGCAAGCCCCGCCCTACAGTTATTCTAATCAACTCTCTTAACGAGCAGGGTCTTGGCGGTGCCTGCGAGTTAGCGTGAGCAAAAGCGAGGTTTCACCTCGCGCCGACTGTCTGTTCGTGTCTTAGGAGTCCTCTTTTATAATCTTTGTTAGAACGTTTTTGGGAAGGGGTTCGGGGGAACCCTTTTCTCAAAAAGGGTTCCCCCGAAAAATTCTTATAACATTTCAATTAACTTTTCGATGGTTTGCCAGAAGATCTCGACGGAGGCGAGGTTGAGGCGCTCGTCGGGAGAGTGGACATCACGCATATCAGGGCCGACGGAAATAACATCAAGGCCCGGAAGTTTAGACGAGATGATGCCGCACTCAAGACCGGCGTGGATGACGTCAACGGTGGCATCCTTACCCGTAATCTCGCGGTAGGCGCGCAGATAGAGGTCGCGCAGGGGCGAGACGGGTGCGTAGTCCCAACCGGGATAACGGCTATAATGCTTGGTAGCGCATCCCGTAATGCGCGCGAGCGCGTCGAGTTCATCGATGGAAGCATCGAGACGGCTCTCGATCGCGGAACGAGATGAGAAAACGAACTCGACCTCATCGCCCGTAGTTGTGATAACACCGAGGTTGCGAGACCACTCGGGCAGATTCTTGATGTTGTAGTTCATTTCCTTAACGCCGTTATCGACCGCAGAGAGGATAGCGATCAGTTGAGCGCTATCGGTAGCCGAGAACATCGTTTCGGGGGCGGACAAAGGAGTAACGGTAGCGAAAAATCCCTTGTCGTCTCTCGCTAATTCGGCGGAGATTTCGGCGACTGTTTGATTGATAAGTGCGGTCGTCTTTTGTGCATCCGCGGTAGCGATCACAGCCTCGCAGATGCTGGGAATGGCGTTGTCTTTCGAGCCGCCACAGAGGGAGATCAGATGCGCCTCGCCCTCGGCTTTTTGCCACTTGGCTAAGAGACGCCCCATCAGCTTATTCGCGTTGGCGCGACCGGAGCAAATATCCACACCCGAATGTCCGCCAAAGAGACCTTGCAAAGAAATCTTCAAACATTCCCCCACGAAAGGAACATTCTCACACTTTTTGGTGAGCGTGGAGCGCAATCCACCGGCACATCCTGCGGTAACGATGCCAAGATCCTCGCTATCCATATTGATCATTTTGCGCGCGGTGATCTTGGAATAATCAAAGCCCTCTGCTCCATCGAGTCCGACCTCTTCGGCAGAGGTGAACAAACACTCGAGCGCGGGGTGGGAAGGAAGCTCACCGTCGAGAAGTGCGAGCATAGTGGCAACAGCGATGCCATCGTCAGCACCGAGCGTGGTCCCTTTGGCACGCAAAAAGTCGCCGTCAAGATAAAGCTCGAGGCCATCCTTCATAAAGTCGATTGTGGAGTCCGCAGTTTTTACGCAGACCATATCTGTGTGGCCTTGGAAAAGCAAGGGCGCGCGATCCACCATATCGAGCGTTGCGGGCTTTTTGATAAGGACGTTGTTCAAATTGTCGCGGTAATATTCGAGTCCGCGCTCTGCGGCAAAGGCACAGAGGTAATCGGCGATCTTTTCTTCGTGATAGGACGGATGCGGAATAGCGCAGATCTCCTCGAAGAAGCGGAAAACCGATGCGGGCTTGCGATTTTGGATGAGGTAGTTCATATATGATCTCCTTTTGGGTTCTTTATCAATACATATACATAAGACGGTGAAAAAATCACCGTCTTGTGTTGTTAAAAGTTTAAGTGTCCCCGTGAGCAAGTTTTGGTCAAGCTTTTCCAAAAGCTTGCGGGGTGGAGGGGCGGCGCCCCCCATTTGCGGCACTTTTCTTTTTTGGGCGTTGGCGAAGCCAATGCGGCGGAGCAACGCGCAGCCTTGCTTTCTTTCTTTTGCGCCTACTTCGTCAAAAGAAAAAAGCGGCTAACAAGTTTTCGTAAACAAACGCACTGTTTGACTACATAGAATCCATAGCCACTTTTTCTTTGCTGATAGGGGGCGCAAAGAAAAAGTTAACAAAAAGAAACGCCGAGGTTTTATTTCGCGCTCTGCGGAGCGCGACAAGGCTACGCGCCTTGAGGGCGAAAACTTTTTGAAAAAAGTTTTATCAAAAACTTCCCTCTTTCGGGGTCTCTGTCATTTTGAACTCTCGCGCTACGCGCGGCTTCTCTTATCACGGGAGTTATTGACCGTGTCCTCTTGCAAAAGGTCGAGATTGTCAAGAGACTTGCCTGTGCCTATCGCTACACACGATACCGCATCCTTTGCGACTCTTGTCTTAATTCCCGTCACCTGCGTGACAAGCTGATCAAAGCCGTAAAGCAGGCTTCCGCCTCCTGTCATTACGATGCCGTTATGTAAAATGTCACCAAGCAACTCGGGCGGCGTGTTTTCGATCACCCAGCATATAACATCTAAAATTGCCGTTACAGGCTCGGCGAGCGCCTCGATCATCTCCTTGGAGCTAATGGTGATCACCTTGGGAAGTCCTTGACGAATGCATCTTCCCTTTACCTCAACACGCACTGCTTCGGGGTGATCGTAAACGGCACCGATCTGCTTTTTGATCGCTTCGGCAGTTCGCTCACCTATGAGCACGTTGTATTTTCTTCTTACGTAGCGAATGATCGCTTCGTCGAATTTATCGCCCGCAATTTTTGTGGAACGAGAAACTACCGCACCGCCAAGAGACAAAACAGCTACGTCGGTGGTTCCACCACCAATGTCAACAACCATATTGCCAATGGGGGCATAAATGTTCAGCCCTGCGCCGATAGCCGCGGCAACGGGTTCTTCGATCAGATAGGTCTTTTGCGCACCCGCCTCGCGTGCAGCATCGCGCACCGCCTTTTCTTCAACCTCGGTAATGCCCGAGGGAATACAGATCATAACGCGCGGTTGGAAAAACAAATTACCGCAAGCGCGACGAATGAAATATTGGATCATTTTGAGGGTGACCTCGTATTGGCTGATAACGCCATCACGCAGAGGTCTGACCGCTACGATGTTACCGGGAGTTCTACCGAGCATTTGTTGCGCCTCGATGCCCACCTTGAGAATGCGGTCGGTATTGGTGTCGATCGCCACCACCGAGGGCTCTTGGAGCACGATGCCCTTGCCCTGCACGTAAACCAGAACGGTTGCGGTGCCGAGGTCAATGCCAATGTTGCGGCTGAGCTGGAACTTTTGAACAAAAGATTTTGCACGCTCAAAAAGACTCTTGCGCGGACGCTTTTGTGCACGCCCTGCAGAGCTTTGACGAATGTTCACCGCCGCTTTTTTTGCCTGTTCCGGCTTTTTCACAAGCATTGCCCCCTTTCCGTTATATTTCTTCGAGTTTATTATACATTATTTTCCGCACAAAATCAATATCTTTTCTAAAAAATATAAATTACAGACAAAAGATATCAGTGCAGATCCTTGTTATAGACGTCGGATGCGACTGCCAATGCCCAAACAGCGCGACATCCTGCACGGCGCAACAGCTTTGTGCAGCGCGCCATTCCGTTGCCCGTGGTAACGATGTCATCAACCAGAAGCACGACCTTATCGCGGCAATCGGCGTCTTTTCGCAAATCGATCGAGCCGCGCGCGTTGCGGATGCGTTCCACAGGCGTCAGCTTTTTCTGCTCCTCGCCTCTTTTGGTTCGGCAAAGGAGCGGCTTCATTTCAAGTGAGCAATTTTGGGCTACACGTCGGGCAAGCTCGGCGGCTTGATCAATGCCGTTTTGCAGATATGCTCGCCGCGTGCGCGGCAGATACGTAACGATCACATCCTCGCGTGCAAACCCTTCTTTTTGCATCACATCCTCTGCCAACTCCGAAAGTCGCGAAGCGAGAAACGCATAGGCGCGGTCGTGATGCTTGCGCTTGATGAGGTAGATCAATCGGTTTTGCACAAGCGTGCGCTTGCTGGGAACATAGTAGACCAGCTTTCTAAAACCCATACATTTTGCCTTGTGCATACGCTCAGGCATACACCCACATTCGCGCACCTTCTCGGCACAAATGCCGCAGGTCTCCATCTCCTCGCTCTCCCATTCGTCAAGACAAGCTGAGCAAAGCGATGGTGCGGCTTCGTCTGTTGGAGATTGCCACGCAAGAAGCGTGTGGCATGCCGCACACTTGGGTGGGAACAAAAGATCCCGCAGATAAGTCATCGGGCGCATCACTCTACCTCACTCAAATTTCGACGAAGCCCCGTATAGCGCATCGATTGGCGGTTGTTCTCGACCATCGTGCGGATTTTATCCTCACGTCCTACAAGAATGACCATATTTTGTGCACGGGTGACGGCTGTATAGAAGAGGTTGCGAGAGAGCAGCATTTCGGATGCCGAGCCGAGCGGAATCACTACGATAGGATATTCACTGCCCTGACTTTTGTGCACGGTCACAGCATAAGCAGGCTCGAGTTCATCGAGCATATTGAAATCGTAGTCGGCACAGCGGTCGTCAAATTCGATCTGCATTTTTTCATCGGAATAGTCGATACGCAAAATAGTACCGATGTCGCCGTTGAAGATACCGTTGCCCCAGGATCCGTCCTCGCGCTCCCAGTAAATGTCGTAATTGTTTTTTGTTTGCATCACGCGGTCTCCTTCGCGAAAGACGATCTCGCGGAATTTATACTCGCGCTTGCTATCGGATTTGGGATTGAGCACGCTTTGGAGCAGCACGTTGAGATGCTCGGTTCCCGTCTCACCTCTGCGCGAGGGAGCGATGACCTGCACGCCGCGCACACCCATCTCACCGTAGGTGCGCGGCAGGCGAACACTGCAAAGTCCTGCCACCGTTTCGGCGATCTCGCGGTCTGACGCGCGCGGCAGGAAGAAGAAGTCATTATCTTTCACATCAAGGCGCGGCATCTTGCCGTGATTGATGGCGTGGGCGTTTGTTACGATCAGGCTCTCTTGCGCCTGACGGAAGATCTCATCCAGACGAACCGTTGCAAAACGTTCGCTCGCCAAAAGATCGCAAAGCACATTGCCCGCGCCCACCGAGGGGAGCTGGTCGGCGTCACCGATGATAACAAGGCGCGCACCGGGCTTGATGGCACGCAAAAGCGACGCCATCAGCGCATTATCGACCATAGATGCCTCATCAATGATGATGGCGTGCTCGTCAAGCAGATTGTTCTCACAGCGCTGAAAACGCGCGTGTCCACCTGTTTCGTCGCCGCCGTATTCAAGTAGGCGATGAATGGTCTTGGCTTCGCAAGAGGTCGACTCGGAAAGACGCTTTGCCGCACGTCCCGTAGGAGCACAGAGAGCGACCTTGAGCCCCATACTGTCAAAAATGTGCAAAAGTGCACGCACAACCGTGGTCTTACCCGTTCCGGGACCACCCGTGAGCAACATAACACCGTTTTCAAGTGCCGCAAAGATGGCACGTCGTTGCTCTTTTGCATATTGGATGCCGCTCTCGCGCTCCTCGCGCTTAATAAAGGCATCAATGTTTTCGGTGTTCATCACGTCGCAGACTTTGTCGAGAAGAGTGAGCTTGCGCGCGATGTATTTTTCATCCTCGAAGGATTGCTTATCGTAAATATACTCCACGCCATCAAAGAGAACAACGTGCAGTTTTTTCTTTATCTGAAGCGAACAAATGGCACTTTCCACCGCCTCGGCGGGAGCGCCGAGCAGCTTTGCCGCACCTGCCACAAGCATCTCGCGCGGCAGACAGACGTGCCCATTTTGGTGTGCGTTTGTAGTGAGCAGGTGCTTGACACCGCTCGAAAGACGGTCGGGAGAATCGGGCGCGAGTCCCAATTTGAAAGCCAATCTGTCGGCTCTCTCAAAGCCGATGCCTTCAATCTCCTCGCAGAGCGCATAAGGGTTGTTCTTTGCAACGTCTACGGCACTGCTGCCCCACTTTTTGTAGATGCGAACCGTGGTGACCGCTCCGAAATACTCGCGGAAGAAGAGCATCGCCGAGCGAATACCCGCCTTGTTTTTGAACTCCTCGGAAATTGCTCGCGCGCGCTTGGGCGTGATGCCTTGAATTTCAGCCAGCCAGTCGGGGTGATTTTCAATAACGTCAAACGCTTCTTCACCAAACTCGTCGATAATGCGTTGCGCAATTTTAGGGCCGATGCCCTTGATGGTTCCCGAGCCGAGATAGCGGAGCATAGAGGCTTTGTCGGCAGGTAGCTGCTTTTCGGCTTGTTCAACCTTGAACTGCCTCCCGTATTTAGGATTGTGCACCCACTTGCCCCACACCGTAACAACATCTCCCTCACCAATATAAGGGAGCGTACCCGTAATGGTGACGAGCTCATCGGTGTCGGTTCCGAGATCGCAAATGGCATAGCCGTTCTCGTCGTTTGCATAGATCACGCGCTCGATGCTTCCCGAAAGCTTTACCATACCAATTTCATCCATTGGCCCTTGCATAAAGTTTTCATCAAAATCTGCCATTTGTTCTCTCCTTTCTTTGTAAGACTCGTGGGGAAAACTTCTTGAAAGAAGTTTTCCCTACGCCCCTTTCAAGAACTTCCTGCAAAAAATGTTAGCAGACGTCTAACGCTCTTTTGCTGTTCTTCTATTTCGGCTAAACTTTTTGTAACTGTACGTTTAGATCACTTCAAAAGTGTTTTGAGCTCGTCAACGAGATCGCAGTTCTCCCACGGAACGTTCAGATCCTCACGTCCCATATGTCCGTAAGCCGCTACCTGACAGTAGATGGGACGGCGCAGATCGAAACGCTTGATGATAGCCGCAGGACGAAGATCGACCAACTCGGCAATCTTGTCTTCGATGGCGGTTTCCGCTACGTGAGATGTGCCAAAGGTATCAATGAGAACGGATACCGGCTTTGCTACACCGATCGCATACGCAACCTGAACCTCGCACTTGTCGGCAAGTCCGGCTTTAACGATGTTCTTGGCAATGTAACGTGCCGCATAGCAAGCGGAACGGTCTACCTTTGTGGGGTCTTTGCCCGAGAAAGCACCGCCGCCGTGGCGTGCATATCCACCGTAGGTGTCAACGATGATCTTGCGACCTGTCAGACCCGTATCGCCCGAAGGGCCGCCTACAACAAAGCGACCTGTGGGATTGATATAGATCTTGGTTTCGCCGTCCATCATACCCTCGGGAATGATCGGCAAAATGACCTCGCGTTTAATGTCCTCTCTGATTTGCTCGGTGCTCACCTTGGCGCTATGCTGAGAGGAAATAACAACAGTATCCACACGAACGGGCTTGCCGTTCTCATCGTATTCAACGGTAACCTGCGTCTTGCCGTCGGGACGCAGATATTTGAGCGTGCCGTTCTTGCGCACCTCGGTCAGGCGGAGTGCCAGCTTGTGCGAAAGAGAGATAGGCAGCGGCATCAGCTCGGGCGTCTCGTTGCAGGCATAACCAAACATCAAGCCCTGGTCGCCCGCACCGATGTCAAACTCGTCGGCATCGCCGTTCTTTGCTTCAAAGGACTTGTTAACGCCCATTGCAATGTCGGGGGATTGTTCGTGCAGAGAGATAATGACCGCACAGCTATCGCAGTCAAAGCCGTACTTTGCGCGGTCGTAGCCGATCTCGCGAACGGTGTCGCGGACGATGCGTTGAATATCCACATCCGCACGCGTGGTGACCTCACCCATTACACACACAAGACCCGTGGTGCAAAAGGTCTCACACGCTACGCGGGACATAGGGTCCTGGCGCAGCATTTCGTCAAGGATGGCATCCGAGATCTTGTCGCTGATCTTGTCGGGATGTCCCTCGGTAACAGATTCACTTGTAAATAACTTCTTGTTCAACTTCTCACTCATTTTCTTACTCCTCACAAATATGTTTGTTCTCTAAAACATATCTCTTTTTTGGCAACAAAAAAACTCCGCAATGACGGAGCATTTGGCTCTCATCTAACAGGATTTAGCACCTTACCCCTCGGCAGGTTGCTGTAACATCATCGTGCCTGTCACTACGTTACTCTTGATAAGATATATTTTATTACATATAGTATAGCATAAAAAAAGCCCCTTTGCAAGAGGGAGAGAGGACTTTTTTTCATTTTTCAACATTTTTGTTTACCGAATGGCGTTTGAGCAGACGACCGATGGTCGTGTCTGCGATTATATTGAGTATTAACCGTAGGGCGAGGGCTTGCTCCCGCCGTTTTATTGCATAAATTTATTGTTCGCGGCTGGAGACAAGCCCCCGCCATACAATGAAATCCAAATTTTCAAAAACTCAACCGCGGGTTGCATTGTACCTCGAAAAACAAGTTATTGTATTGTGGGGTGCGGTGTGCTATAATAAAATCAGAATTCGGATTCAATTATTTTTGTGAGGTGAACTTATGACCATTGGCGAAAGAATTAAAGCTTTGCGGAAAAAGAACGACTTAACGCAGGAAAAGCTTGCCGACTATCTTTGTGTTTCCTATCAAGCGGTTTCCAAATGGGAGTGCGGACTGTCGAGCCCTGATCTATCTTTGATTGTTCCGCTTGCAAAACTGCTCCATGTAACAACAGATGAATTGCTCGGTATGACCTCTTCAGAAACAGACGAAAAAAAGCTCGAGTACGACGCATTGTGTGCAAAGGCGCACCACCCTGAACAGTTGGAAATTGCTCAACAAGCCGCACGAGAATATCCTGGCGAGTTGAAATATATCAAGTGGCAGGCAAATTGTCAGTATATGCTGGCATACGACAATTATGCTACACAAGAAAAGTTTTATGAAGACCTTGAAAAAGCACTAAAACTGCACTTCATTGTGTTTGAAAATGCAACCGAGGACAAACTAAAGAATGGTGCACTCGCAGGTATTGTTATGACCTTGTCCGCTTTGCGTCGAAACGATGAGGCAAAAAAATACGCCGAATTGTACCCTAACAATCTTGTGTTAGACAAGGATACCGTAATGGAGTGGGCACTAACCGGCGAAGAGAAAGCCAGACATTCACAAAAAATATTGAAGCAACACCTCGACGGTATGTTATATATACTTGTGAATAAGGCGGATTCCCAAAATTCAAATACTAAAAAATTAGAATATTTGGAATGTGCTGAGAAAATGATTCAAACTGTGTTTCCCAACGGAAAATATAACAATTACTATGATGACCTGAAAGACATTGCGATTTATAAAGCACAAATATATGCCGACACCGATCCGCAAAAAGCAATTAAAGAACTCAAAAAAGCGCGTGAATATGCAAAAACCTTTGATGCATTATTTATGCAAACTCCTACCGTTCTTCAATTTGATTCTCCGTACCTTAATTTGCTTGATTTTGATTCGAATGATCTCCTAATATACGGTCCTCTTGAAGATAATCAGCGTATAGATAATTTCAAATGGTGGTTAGCTGGTAAGGCCTTTGATGTTATTCGAAATCACAGTGAGTTTCAAGAACTCTTAAATAATTGACTCCTGCCCCGCCTTGCGCGGGGCTTTTTTCGTTGACAAAAAGCGGGCGACCAATGGTCGCCCCTACAAGGTTTTTTGAAATTTTATTGTAGGGGCGATTCACGAATCGCCCGTTTTCATTTCCAAATATTCGTTCGTTTCTCGGGACGCCGAGGACGTCGTCCCCTACCGATTAAAGTTTTGTTTTTTCAAAAACTCAACCGCAGGTTGCATTGCATTTCGAAAAACAAGTTATTGTATTGTGGGGTTCGGTGTGCTATAATAAAATCAGAATTCGGATTCAATCATTTTTGTGAGGTGAACTTATGACCATTGGTGAAAGAATTAAAGCATTACGCAAAAAGAACGATTTAACGCAGGAAAAGCTTGCCGACTATCTTTGCGTTTCCTATCAAGCGGTTTCTAAATGGGAGTGTGGACTGTCAAGTCCTGACCTATCTTTGATTGGACCTTTGACAAAATTACTTCACGTTTCGGCTGATGAATTACTCGGTCTGACTCCCGAAATTGCGGATGCCAGAAAAGCATATTTTGATGCCGAATTTCACGAATTTTGGAAAAAAGACCATGAAGAAGATTTGGAAATTGCACGTCAAGCAGTGGCGGAATATCCCGGTGATTTTCGATATTTGCATTGGTTGGCAAGTAACGAGTGGTATGTGGGATACAGCATAAAATATATGGGAACAAAAAAAGAAAAGGAATTGCTCGAAAGCTCGCTGCACCATCATTTGGTGATACTTGAAAACTGCAACGATCCATATCTGCAAAACGAGGCAATATCCGGTCTTGTATATGTTTACAAAAGCTTGAACAAAATTGATGAAGCGAAAAAATATGCTCTTATGTATCCGGAAGCCCCCGAAACAAGCCGAGAATCTTTGCTCGCTGTTTGCCTCAAAGGCGATGAGCTGACCGCACTTCTCCAACAAGCAATTAAAAAATGCTTAAGGGAATTGAGCGGAGCGTTGTACAAGATGTGGTATAATAACGACGATGAGCGTTATGTAAAAAAAGCGCTTGAGGCAGAAGAAGCAATTTTGCGAATTATCATTGATGACAACAACTTTGGCGGATTTAACCACGATATGTTTTCAATCAGCATGAAACGTGCCGAATTGGCAGTAGCGGACAATAATTACGAAGAAGCAATAGATCAACTTGAAAAAGCAAAACAATATGCGATTGACTACGATAAAATTATGAATAACAAAAAGGGGGATTTTACGTGTTTGTTGCTTGAAAAATGCTTCGAGGACTATGCAAATTCTCGTGTTGAACCCTCTTGTCTTGATTATTGGAGATTGGAGATGTTGGAAAATAAAGTTTTCAGCGTTTTACAAGAAAGAGCGGATTTTCAAGAACTCTTAAATAATTGACTCCTGCCCCGCCTTGCGCGGGGCTTTTTATTTGCGATAATTGTTCGTTTTCGGGAGGCGAAACGCCTCCCCTACAAATCATTTGTTATTTTCATTGTAAGGGGGGCGCCCGTTTTTTTGCTCTCGGAATCCGTTCGTTTTCGGGATGTCGAGGGCGCCATCCCCTACCGGAATTTTAAGCTTTTGTTTTTCTTGATTTTAGCAAATTCAAAATCTATAAATATCAAAATAGCAACAGACAAAACAAAAAACAATCAGTAGGGGACGTAGCGAAGCGGCGCGAGTGTAATGAATGACAGTCCGGTGGACTGTCAGAACACGAGCGTGACCGAACCGCAGTAGACCGCCTTCGACGTCCCATTTGATAGCCAATCAACTTTCTTAGCGAGTAGGGTTGGTGGTCCCTAATCGCTCGCGATAGCAAAAGCGCGCTTTTGGCGCGCGCCGACCGTCTATCCGTGGCTTGGGAGTTTTCTTTGAGAATTTTTTGTTAGAGAGTTCTTGAAAGGGGTGTGGGGAAAACTTCTTGCAAGAAGTTTTCCCCACGTTCCTTATCAATATTTACTTACAATCTCTGCCATACGCGGCAAGAGTTTTTCAATCTCGGCGGCGAGCTTGAGTTGGGTGCGGGCGCGGTCGAGGTTGTGGTGCTCGCGGTGGATGTGGTAATAAAGGTCACCGTTGATATAGTCCGCAAGGAAGCGTGTTCCCTGCTCGACGGTGATGATGAGAGCGGAAAGCGGCATCAGTTCGCGCTCTTTTGCGGTCACGCTGTCGCCAAGCTCCTCGAGGAATGCGGCGGTGAATGCCTCGAACTTTGCAAGGTCGAATTGTACCTTATCGAGGTCAATCTCATCCTCGGCTCCTGTCGATGCGCCCGTGCGCATGGCATCGCCAAAGTCGTAAAGGAGCGAGCCGGGCATAACGGTGTCAAGGTCGATAACGCAAATACCCTTGCGCGTTTTGCCATCCAAGAGAACATTGTTGAGCTTGGTGTCGTTGTGCGTTACGCGAAGCGGTACAGTTCCTTCGGCAATACCGTCGACAATAAGGGATGCGTATTTTGCAAATTTGCGGACCTCGGCGATTTCTTTTTCAACGCTCTTTACGCGACCGACACGGTCGGCGGCGATGGCTTCTTCGAGTTGTGCAAAGCGATTGGGCGTATCGTGGAAGCGCGCAATGGTCTCGTGCAGACGGTCTGCCGGAAAATCAGCCAGCATCTTTTGAAAACGTCCGAACGCGTGTGCAACCTCGGCAAAATCGGCAGGACTCTTGGCAACCTCAAGACAGATCATATCCTCAACAAAGTAGTAAGCGCGGAAGTAGTCGCCCTCGGCGGTCTGATAGTAAGGCAGACCCTCTTTGGTCGTCAAAAAGGTCAGCGTCTCGCGAGTGGGATCTCCCCCTGCCTCGGCGATCTTACGACGAAGATGCGCGGTGACAGCCATAATGTTGCCCATCACCTGCTCGGGATTTTTGAAAACATTGGTGTTGATGCGTTGCAAAATAACGCGAGGCTTGCTATCTACCAAAAAAGTGTTGTTGATGTGACCGTTGCCGTGCGGAATTGCCGCGGCATCGATGCCAAACTGCTCGAGTACGTTTACGATTGGATTCATTCTCGCTTGTATCCTTTCTCGTTTGTTTTTTGTGTAAAAAATGTATAGAAATGGAACAAAACCTATTGACTTTGCCCCCGTGTTGTGCTATGATTATATTATAATATATCCAAATATGAATAGATATATGGAAATGGACATAAAACCTTTGAAAACAGCCAAAAAATCTTACGAAAATCACGCTTCGCCGCTGAGTGACTGCGGCATTGCACGCAGTGCTGATATTCTGGCGTTTCATTGCTCGCTTGACCGTCACTTTGACAAGGACCACAATTTTAGCGGTGAATGTCACCCGTTTTATGAGCTGGTGCTCGTTACCGAAGGCACGGTGGGTATTACCGCAGGAGAAGAGGTCCACACGCTATCAGAGGGACAGATCCTTTTGCACAGCCCTAATGAGTTCCACCGCATCTGGTCGGAGTTTGGAAGTGCGCCGCACGTTTATAATCTTTCCTTTTTTGCCGCTGCAATCCCCTCTCTCGGCTCACGCGTGGTGCAGCTCACCGATGCCGAACAAGCCGAGCTGAGTGCTATTTGCACAGCCGTAGCACAGGGGATCACCGCCGGTGACCGCGCGCTTCTGAATGAAACGCGTGTGCGACTTGAGCTTTGGTTCTTGCAGGTTGCAAAAAAAGAAAACGACGTTACCGAGCAAACGCCGCTCTTACCCTCGGCTCTGCGATATGCCGAGATCGTGGGCATTCTGCACGCCAATTTGCACAAACAGCTATCGGCAGGCGAGATCGCACAGCTGTGCAACATCAGCCTCTCGGCGCTCAAAAAAATCTTTACCCGTTACGCCGGAATGGGCGTTTCGCGTTACTTTACCGAAATGAAAATGCGCTACGCCGCCGAGCAGCTGCAGGCAGGTATGCGCGTAGGTGAGGTTGCCGCACTCTTGGGGTATTTCGACCAAAATTACTTTAGTACCGTCTTTCGCCGTGTGATGGGATCCCCCCCGGGAACCTTTCGCGGCAGTGAAAAAAAGTGTGAAACACGAATAGAAAGAAAGGAAAATATCAAAATGAAATTCATCACCGTTCAAAACTACGATCAAATGAGCCGTCAGGCTGCCAATATCATATCCGCGCAGGTTATTATGAAGCCGCAAAGTGTGCTCGGCCTTGCAACCGGTTCCTCCCCTCTGGGCACTTACCGCCAGCTGATCGAATGGTACAAGAAGGGCGACCTCGATTTTTCTGCCGTAACCTCGGTAAATCTTGACGAGTACATCGGTCTTGACGGAAGCCATGACCAAAGCTACCGTTACTTTATGCAAACCAACTTCTTTGACCACATCAACATTCGTCGCGAGAACACCTTTGTTCCCGACGGCTGCGCTGATGACCTTGCAAAAGAGGGTGCTGACTACGACGCTCGCATCGAATCTCTCGGCGGCATCGATCTCCAGCTGCTCGGCATCGGTCTTGACGGTCATATCGGCTTTAACGAACCCGCCCCCATCTTTGAAAAGGCAACCCACGTGGTCGACCTTCACGAGTCTACCATCAAAGCAAACGCTCGCTTCTTTGAAAAAGAAAGCGACGTTCCGCGCCAAGCGATCACTATGGGTATGGGCTCTATTATGCAAGCAAAGAAAGTCCTGCTCATCGCCAACGGCAAAGCAAAAAAGGATATCGTTCAGCGTGCCTTCTTCGGCCCCATCACTCCCGAAGTACCCGCTTCTATCCTCCAACTCCATCCCGATCTTACCGTTGTGTTTAGTGAAGAATAATTTATTGTAAAAGATTGCGGGAAAACCTTTTCTGAAAAAAAGAGTTTTCCCGCGCCCTTTCCAAAAAACACTCTCACAAAAGCAGAATCAAACCAAGGCAGCACACTTGCTGTCTTTTTGTTTTGCTTATCAAAGAGACGGTGTTGATTGTCTATTTGTCCGATAATGATTTTTCTTCGGTCGTTTTTTCGCTATCGGTCTCATTTTTCTTTTTCTTTATGGGAATAAGCGAACGTATGCGGGCGAGCAAATTTCCGCTTTGCTTTTTAGCCGGCTGATCGCCATTGGTTGTGACCAATCTCCTCTTGCGGCGAACCAAAAACACAATAATCAACAAAAGCGTGCAAGCGACAAATGCCCCTGCAAAATCGATTGCAACATCCTCAAATCGTGCTCCGCGACCATCTTGGAACAGTTGGTGTAACTCATCGGTTGCTGCATAAACAAAAGCAAAACCGAGAGATGCCGCATATCGCCACAGAATTTTACCGGACCACGTTAAAAGAAGCAAAAATGCAAGCGTTGCCAAAGAACCAAACTCCAACATATGCGCGAGCTTTCGGATGGGTGTGTGCCATTTCCGCACAAGCGCAAGCTGTTCCTTGGTGAGTTCATCCTTAGGATCTTTTGGTTTCTCGGGGGTGGTCTCTTCGGGAGTAGTCTCCTCAGGAGTGGTCTCCTCAGGTTTGGTTTCTTCGGGTGTAGTGTCCCCAGGAGTGGTCTCCTCAGGTTTGGTTTCTTCGGGCGTAGTGTCCTCAGGATCAGGTTCTTCGGGCGTGGTTTCTATTGGCTTTGTTGAATTTGGTTTGGCAGAAGGCACGGTGCCTGTTGTACTGATATCCTCCGGTGCCTCGGTGATTTTTTCCAAATAATCCTTTGGAATCATTCCTACCATATTGATCGTGACCTTTTGACTGACTGCCGCAGACTTTTTTCCGTTTTGTGAAGAAAACAAAAAGATCATCACCATATTGCAAACGATCAAAATTCCGAGCAGGATGCGTAAGAGGAGCACTTGCTTTTCTTTTTTCTTCATACGTTATTTATCCCCTACTGTTTATTTTTCCAATAATATCATACTATGGTTTTATTGGAAAAACAATACCTTTTACATAGGAGTCAAGAAAAATTCACCTTATCCGCACAAAAGCAACAAAGAAAGCCACAAGAGGACGTCCGAATCCCCCTCTGCGCGAGAAAGTAACAAGATCAATCCCAAAAGCAAAAGCCGATCCTGATCCTCCCCCTTCTCTCCTTCCCTGCCGCCAAAAAGACGGCGCAAGGCATCAAAATTGAATGGGGATACTATTGGCTTTTTTTCGGTGGATGGTGTGGGAGTTTCCTTTTCTTCTTCTATCTCCTCATTGGAAATATCGGGAACAGTGGGCATCTCGGGAATGTCAATATTCTTTTCTCCTATCGATTCGGCACGCAAAAGGCGGTCGGCAACGGGAGAGGCTTTTTCGCCAATACCGTCTCTCGGAAACGGTTTTGCGGGCTCTCTTTTGGGAACAGAGATGGGAGCTGTCGGCTGCTGCGAGAAAGCCGAGCCGCCGTAATGCTCGGGCAAACGGACGGAACGTTTTGCATCATTTCCATAGCGTGAATACATATCGCGTCCTCCTAAATCATTTTTTGCAGAGCATCGCCCAAACGCGAAAGCCCCAAAAGCATATCGATGGCGCGACAACGCTCGGGAGAGAGAAAGGGCTTGAGCGCCAACAAAAGGTCGTTGCGACATCCTCTACGGTCGCGCTCCCCTTCGTGTGAGGGCGTAGCGGAAACAGGGACGGATGCAAGTGCAGATGCTCCCGATGCCGATTGCGACTGTTGCATCATTGGAGCGAGCATTTTCATCACGTCAGGCAGTTTTGCCATCATTTCGGGATTGGATAGTACGCGGGAGATGCCATCCGTCACCGCCTCATTATTGCCCAACGGGGACGGGTTCGACGATTGCGACGAGGCTTCCTGTGTCGTTCCCACGCTCGCTCCGCCAAGCATAGAGGAGATGTTGCGGATAAGGTCGGGATTGGAAAGCAACGTGCCGAGAAGTGCACCCGTGTCCGCAGGTTTCGGAGAGGTTGATTCGATCTCACTCATAAAGTCGTCTCCCCTCGCTTATTTTTGACCGCGTTTGCCGCGACGGTAGTCCTCGTAGAGGCGGTTGATCCCCTCAAGCTCATCCTCTCCAATAGAGCCGAGAGCCGAGCGCACACTCTCGATGTTTTGGGGATTGATGCCAAGCTGTGCGGGGTCAATACCCGACTCGGCAGCAATCTTTTGGATCATCTGCCCCAACTGCTCATCATTCATAGCCAACAATCTCTTCAGCATTCTTTCATCTATTTGCATAAGCGGTGTCTCCTTTTGCATTGAGATTTGATAAGATATCAATGATAGTATATGAAAAATGAGGAGATGGTGACAAAAAAGAACCCGATAGATCCTAGACCTATCGAGTCTTTTTTGTTGCTTTATAGATATAATTCTAAATCAAATCAAAGATTGATTGTTGTATCGGAGCATCTGCATTTTTCGATGATACAATAATATCTACAATATACTCGTAATTTTTCACGAAAGTATTCGGTATGAATATTATTTTTATACCTTTCTTTTTGCAAATGTCCATCTTGGCTTGATCGGAACGCTCTCTATTAAACACGCCAAAATGTTCACCTCCATTAATTTCAAAGACTATGCTTGGCTTCTTAGCAAAGAATTTAGTTTCATACAGAACCAAATCAAATTCCCTATTGGACTTTGAAAATTCCGCTTCTCCTTTGAACAACTTACTAAGCTTTACATTTCTCTCCGCCTCAAATGATCTATGGCAAGAGCAAAAATGAGAAATAGTCTTATAAAACTCATCCTCGGCTTGACTTCCATTCGAACTTCCTATTTCAATCGTCACCGACTCATTTGGCGGAATCGATATACTACCGTTGTTTTTGACATATTCAACCAAGTTATACAAATCGTCCTCCTTATCATCAGACAGCACATTTAATACATCTGTATCCGAAGCGACAATAAGTTTGTTTTGGGCTCTTGTAACAGCCACATTGATTAATTCTTGATTGTTCTTAAGCCATTCAAAGGTTTTTTTACTTGTCTTTGCCGACAAAGCAGTTGACAAAATAATAGTCCCTTTTTCCGCCCCCTGAGCAGAATGCACAGTTCCGCAACCAACTCCTTCTATGTTTTTTTGCTTTAACAAGTCTGTAATCAATTCCTTTTGGTTAACAAAGGGGGTGATTATAAATACATCGGTTAACTTATTTCTTTCAACATAGTTGACGATTTCATTGGCTTCTTCAAAGGCTTCGTTCTTTTGCTTAACGTTTTTATTTTTGACGCTCATTAACTCCAATTCGCCCATGCTGCTTACAGCGGAAAGGTTTAGGGAATTATTGTAGTATCGTTGATTTGAAAAATTAATTATCTTTTTACCACATCTATAATGATACTTAAGCAATATGTATTTTGAAATGTTATCATTTTCCAACATAACATCCAAAATAGAATGATTTTTATAATTATATTTTTGAGGCACATTATACTTTGCCATCAAATCTCTATTTGTTTGATCTTCTAATGTGATAACCGGTTTTAGTTGGTTGGGATCTCCCACCAACAATAACGCGTTCGCTCTGGCAATAGGAATCAAAGCTGTAGCAACATTGCATTGCCCTGCTTCATCCATGATAACCAAATCAAACATAAAATTAGGAGTACCTAATCTTCGTGATGAAATATTAGTTGAAAAAATAACAGGAAATACTTCGGAAAGCATCTTCATGTTATCATCATTTTGAATCCAAGCATTAAAATCTGCTGCTCGTTCATCATCATCTTTAATCGAACAAATATCAATGAGCGTTTTATACTTGTCTCTTTTTAGTTTTTCAATGTACTGCAACGATTTGAAAAACAGAAATTGAGATAGTTGGAAATTCTCGTTGAGAGGAATAAATAGAGAAGTTACTTCTTCATTACTTATTTCCGGCAATTTGGCAAGTTCTAATTGTAATTCTTTAACACGTTTTTTCAGTACGTCAACAATTTTACTATTGCTATCAGAAAGAGCTTGTGTGAATTTTTGTGCATTATAAAGATAGTTCTCTATCTCCACTCTTTTCTCTTGAATATTAAGAAGTTCAAGAAGCTTCTCGTTTTTATTGTCAGACGTTACTTTTATTTTTTCAAGCATCTCCTCTTTTGCTTGTTTGGAAGTGGACATTACATAATGATACACATCCAGTATTCTTAGTGTTGCTTTTTTTACATCCTCTAAATTTCCAAGTCTCAAATACGGAAAATTGATAGTTTCCCCTCTGTATGAAAACTGAAGCTTTTCAACTATTCCGTCTACCGGCTTGTTGTTTGAAGAACAGATCAGCATTGTTTTGTTGTTATAGAATGCACTCAAAACGACATTGATTATTGTTTGCGTTTTACCTGTTCCTGGGGGGCCCTGCACATAAGTAACAGGATATTTCATAGCATTATAAAGAACTCTCATTTGGTTAATATTGATTTTTCTGTCATATATAATCAATGATGGTTCTTTTCTTCTGATATTATTTCTTTTGCTTATGTTTCCAAAAAAAGACTTAAGGGGAACTGGCAAATTATTGTTTTCGTACTTTTGTTCGATTACGTTATAAGTATCCTCTAAATTAACCGTTATTTCTCGCTGCAAAATCATCATATCGGGGCGAGTGTTTACTACTTCCCTTCCCCTGAGATTTTCTTGAATCAACTCTAAATATTCGTAATAGTTTGCTTCAAATGTTTCAATGAATTTATCAACATCCATATTTATATAATTAAACAATGAATGCTTTCTTCCCTCTATCAAAAACGATTTGTTGAAACTTACTCGCTTGTCCAAAACCAACGACTTTCTTCTCGGATCAAAAGAAACATTATAATAAGCTATTACAAATTTTCTTTTGCCAGAATCAATAGAAAAACAGTTAATTACCAATGAATAATGAGAATTGGAGGCTTTTTTTGCATCATAATGGTAGATTTGCTTTATAATTTGCCCCATTTGTTCGTCATTCAATTTATAAGACTTGTTCTTTCTTAAAACCGACAAATCCACACCATCTATCAATGCATATTCCTTTTGGCTGGGATCTCCGTCTAACGTATTACATTCTATGTAGTAATTCAATACATTATGGTTAAAATGGTCATAATTCATCCATTGAAATTTATCAAGGTTTGATTCTATTTTCTCCACAAGTTTATCTGCACCTTCATACGTGCAGAAATTCAAAATTTTTACGTTCTTAATTCTATTGAAAGAGATTCTTCCTTCCACTGAATTCATCGACTTACTACTATTAAACATATCAACCTCAAACTCTTTGGTTTTAGGGTCAATATCTTTTATAGCGATCCAATATTGAGTTGTCTCATTTTGTTTATTTTGATATGTAATTTCAAGCCATTTAGCTTCCTTTATTGCTTTTGAAATTTGATTCAAAATATCCATTATGACCTCCGGTCCAATATAATTATAAAAATGTTAACACATCCTTCACCGTATCAACTACGGTGATACATTTGCATTTTTCCAACTTCTCGCGGCTTTGGTGGCCTGCGGCTACGAGGACGCAGTCAATGCCCATTGCCTCAGCAACCTCGGCATCGTGGTCGGTGTCGCCTATCATCAAGGCACAAATATCGGGGTTTTCATTCTTCCACGCCACGCCAATCTCCTTTTTGCTCCTTGCGTGGATATTATCCAAGCCGAGAATGCCGTCAAAGCGCGAAAGGATCCCGAGTCCCTCAAGCTGTCCGCGCAGCATATTGACCTCGGTTGCCGAAAGGATCCATTGCTCCACTCCCATCCCGTGCAGAGCATCCATCACATCGGGAATATCGGGATAGACCGTGGAATCTGCGGAATATTCAAAATAATAATCCATCCATTCGGGGGCGAGCACGGCGTAGGGGACTTTGTCAAAATCAAAGCCCATTCTTGCATAGTAGTCCTGAATGGGAAAACCGAACAGCGAGCGGTATTGTTCGACAGATGTTACAAGCGGCAATTCGTGTGCACCAAGCAGGCGGTTGGCGCTCTTGATGCAGGCATCAACATCGTCATAGATGGTGCCGTTAAAATCCCAAATGATGTGTGTATATGCGTTTTTCTTCATAATTGTCCTCTTTTTTCTTCGCCCAACGGGCGGAAATGGTTGGTAAACAGCAGGCATCTTTGCCCATTTTGGGGGCTTTGAGCACCCTTTCTTTCCACGCCTCGCCAAAAGCGGAAGGCAGCCCCTCTGTTGCCAAAAAGCGTGGGTTGATTTTGTTTCCTTTTTCCTGTATAATAGCCCCATGCGGTGGAAAGTCCGCCGCAAATTTACAGAAAAGGAGTGATTGATATGGTCACGACAACAAATCGGCCACGACACTTCGCGCGTCGTTGGCTGTGTGCTCTGTTTGCCGCCTTGATGATGGCAAGCGTGTTGACGGTGGGCGCATTTGCGGCTTCTCCCGCGCACCCCAAGGAATCGGTAGATACAAATGTCTTTCTTGACGGCATCGAGATCCTTGACGGCGACTGCGTGATATGGAAAGACATTACCTTTGTTCCTCTGCGTAAGTTCTGCAATCTGTTTGACGGTTGCAAATTTTCGTGGAACGGCAAGACCAACACCGCAACGGTCACCACCGACAGCGGTATGACGCTCATCATTCAAGCGGGCGCGCTTTACATCTATGCAAACGGGCACTACTTCTACACCGTTGAGGCAGTTCAGAACTGGGGCGGCAGCCTTTACGTTCCCATTCGCCCTCTGGCGCGTGCCTTCAATGCCACCCTTCAGTGGAACAATTCTCTGCGCGCCGTGGAACTCAAGTCCCCCGTGGGCAAACCCGCGGTAGCTTGGGCAAATTATAATGAGGACGACCTGTATTGGTTGGCTCGCATCATTTCTGCCGAGTCGAAGGGAGAGCCCTTCAAAGGTCAGATCGCCGTTGGCAACGTGGTGCTCAACCGTGTGCGTCACAAATCCTACCCCAACACCATTTACGGAGTGATTTTTGACCGCAAGCACGGCACACAATTCTCACCCGTCTCCTTTGGCACCATCTACAACAAGCCCACGGAGTCGGCAATCATTGCTGCCAAGATCTGTTTGGAAGGATACTCTATTTCCGATTCTGCTCTGTTCTTTATGAATCCCCGTATCGCTACGACCAACTGGATCTCAAAGAACAGACCCTATGCCTTTACCATCGGCAACCACGATTTTTACAATTAAATAGTGTGAAGAGCAGAATGGGGATGGTTCGCAATCGCGGGCCATCCCCAATTTTTTTGTTGCTTTGTTTTATTCTGCGGGATCTTCGGGAGCTTGAGGTTCATCGGGAATCTCTACGGGACGTTCCTCAAGTGCCAGGCTACTGATGTACGCATTGATAGCAGCCGCATTACCTGCATAGGTCAAGCCCTCTTTGTAAAGAGACTCGCAGGTGTGGAATGCATATTTGCCGATGGACTCGAGACTTGCGGGCAGTTTAACCTCTGCAAGCACTGCACACTTTTGGAAAGCCTGATCGCCAATAACAAGCGCGCCCTCATTGATAGTAACAGATTCAAGGCCTACACATTCAAAGAAAGCCAACTTGCCAATGGACTTAACAGTTGCGGGGAACACAACGCTCTGCAAAGCGATGCAGTCCAAAAACGCATAATCCTTGATCTGCTCAATTTTAGAACCTTCCTCAAAGGTGAGCGTGCTAAGAGCTACACAACCTAAGAAAGCACCAACACCGACCTCGGTAACGTATGCGGGAAGAGTAAGATTTTGCAGTGCTACGCACTCTCTGAACGCGTAATCTGCAATGGTAAAGCTGTGCTCGCTCATATCAAAATCAGCATCGTGCTCACGGTAATCGGCCTCGGTAGGAAATACGATAGAAGAAATGCTGGATTTACAGCCAAACGCTTCCTTGCCAACACCTACAACGCGCAAATACTTATCGGGCTCTTGCTCTCTTTCATTTCCGGGCACCATCAGGTACGCAGGGAGCTTGACCTCGTGAGCCTTATCGAGCGTGGTGGTAAATTTATCAATGATAACGGTTTCACTGTCGACGTTAGTGAAGTGGAAGGTATCTGTTCCCTGTGTCAAAGAATCAACGACAACCGTGTTATCTCTGTACTTATCGTCATCGTTATCTTTGCCATTGTCTTTGTCACCACAGGCAACAATAGAAAACACCATCATTCCTGTCAGCAAAATTGCGAGAAGTTTTTTCATAATCTTCCTCCTGCGAAAATACATATATAAAGATTATACAAGATATGACCCGAAAAGTCAATAGATTTTTCCCGATTCTTTGTAAATATTTTGTTATATCTTGGTTTCTTTTTTTCAAAGCGCCTCTCCCAGCTCTCGCATCCCTTGCGTTTTGTGTTCCCTCTATTGACAATTCTTCCCTTGTGTTGTATAATATGTAGGAGAAATATAAAACTGTTGGAGGACTCTGATGTTATCGTCGACATTCAGTGCGGGACTGTGCGGAATAGACGGCTTTCCCGTAACGGTAGAGTGTAACCAAAAGAATAATTTGGAGGGCTTTGACCTTGTGGGCCTGCCCGATATGGCCGTGCGCGAGGCAAAGGAACGCGTTAGGACCGCTTGCTATAACAGCGGTTACAGCTTCCCCTATGCGCGCATTACCGTCAATCTCGCTCCCGCTGACCGCAAAAAGGAGGGTTCTGCCTTTGATGCGGCCATTCTCTCTGCCATTTTTCATAGCAGCGGCATCATTCGTCGCCACGTGGATATGCGCGGCAAGTGCATTGTTGGCGAGCTTTCCCTCTCGGGCGAATTGCGCGGCGTGCGCGGCATTTTGTGTATGTGCGTAGCCGCAAAGGAGAATGGCTTTACCGAGTTCTACGCCCCCGTGGAGAACGCCCGTGAGGCAGCCGCAGTAGAGGGGATTACGGTCTATGCCGTTCCCAACATCCGCGCACTTGTCATGCACCTCAACGGCGAGGCGCTCCTTTCTCCCGTAGAATACGACCGCAAGGCGTTTTCCGATGCCGTAACCAAGCACGCCTTGGACTTCATGGACGTGCGCGGACAGACGATGGCCAAGCGCGCGATGGAGATCGCCGCCGCAGGCGGACACAATATTTTGCTCATCGGCCCTCCCGGTACGGGTAAATCGATGCTTGCAAAAAGACTCCCCACGATCCTTCCCCCTCTGACCTTTGCCGAGGCGATTGAAACCACCAAGGTCCATTCTGTCTCGGGAACACTCCCCGAGGGTGTCTCTCTTCTTTCTGCGCGTCCTTTCCGCTCCCCTCACCACACAATGAGCCCTGCCAGCCTTGTGGGCGGGGGCATCAACCCAATGCCGGGTGAGATCTCACTTGCCAACAATGGCGTGCTCTTTTTGGATGAATTGCCCGAGTTCCCCAAGCAGGTCACCGATGCTCTGCGTCAGCCCTTGGAGGACCGCCGCGTGACCATTACCCGCGCAAACGGACGCGTGACATTTCCCTGCTCCTTTATGCTTGTGGGCGCAATGAACCCCTGCCGTTGCGGATACTTCGGTCACCCCACACACCCCTGCACCTGCCGTCCCGATGACGTCAAGCGCTACATCTCTCGCATCAGCGGCCCGATGCTTGACAGAATGGATATTCAAATAGAGCTCCCCTCTCTTTCCTATGATGAGATTTCCGCACCCGACCCGAAGGCCGACACCTCGGCTACCATTCGCGAGCGCGTGACAGCTGCTCGTAACTTTGCACGCAAGCGTATGGGCGAGGATTCGCCGATCTTTTGTAACGCACAGCTCGATGCGCGCGGAATTCAACGCTATTGCACACTCGATGCGGACGCTTCTGCACTCCTTGCGGCAGCCTACGACCGTATGGGACTCAGCGCACGCGGATATGACCGCATCCTGCGCGTAGCACGTACCATTGCCGACCTCGACGCTTCGGATACCATTCGCGCGCCGCACGTTGCTGAGGCCATTCAGCTCCGTAGCCTCGACCGCAAATATTGGGGATAACAACAAAACATAAGGACGTTTTCTTTTATGAATCTCAAAAAGTACATCGGCGACCGCACTTTTTACCGCGCTCTGCTTGCTGTCGCCGTACCCATTATCATTCAAAACAGCATCACAAACTTTATCAGCCTACTCGATAACGTAATGGTGGGACAGATCGGCACCGAGCAGATGTCGGGTGTCTCTATCGTCAACCAACTGCTGTTTGTTTTCAATCTCTGCATCTTTGGCGCGCTCTCGGGCGCGGGACTGTTTGGCGCACAATTTTTTGGCAACAAGGAATACGAAAATCTGCGCCACACCTTTCGCTATAAGGTCATTATATCTCTCGTCATTTGCGCGGGAGCTATCGGACTTTTCCTCGTTGCGGGAGAGCCCTTGATCTCTCTTTATTTGCACGAGGGCGGCGAGACTGGCGACCTTGCCCTGACTCTTGCCTACGCCAAGAAATATCTTGCCATCTCGCTTTTTGGTCTGTTTCCCTTTACAGTGACGCAGATCTACGCAAGCTCGTTGCGTGAGGTCAAGCATACTGTGCCCCCGATGGCGGCGGGTATTATCGGCGTTTGCGTCAACCTGATGTTGAACTACGTTCTCATCTTTGGTAAATTGGGAGCGCCCGCAATGGGTGTTGAGGGAGCGGCACTTGCTACCGTGATCTCCCGCTTTGTGGAATGTATTTGCGTGATCACGTGGACACATTTGCACACCAAGGAATGTCCCTTTATTGTGGGCGTGTACCGTTCTTTCCATATTCCGCGAAAGCTGGTACGCTTCATTACCATCACAGGCACACCCCTCTTGCTCAATGAAACGCTGTGGGCGGCAGGTCAGGCGATGCTGCTTCAATGCTACTCCTTGCGCGGCATTGCTACCGTTTCGGCAATGAACATCTCGAGTGTCGCCTTTAATACTTTTTCGGTTCTTTATTTTTCAATGGGAACGACCATCGCCATCCTCGTCGGGCACCGCCTTGGCGAAGGAGACCTCGAAGGAGCGGCAAGCGATGCCAAAAAGATGATTGCCTTCTCGACGCTTTTGGGTGTTATTTCGGGTATTCTGATCGCTACCTGCTCTTTGTTCTTCCCCGATCTTTATAACACTACCGACGAGGTGCGTGCATTGGCATCGTCCTTTATCATCACGGTTGCCGTCAGCGCACCCATTCAAGCCATTCTCAACGCCTCTTATTTCACGCTCCGCTCGGGGGGAAAGACTCTGCTTACCTTCCTGTTTGATTCCGCATACGTGTGGTGCTTTACCATTCCGCTTTCCTATTGTATGATCCGTTTTACAACGCTCCCCGTAGAATGGGTGTATTTTATGTGCTATAATTCAGACATTATCAGATGCATCATTGGCATTGTGCTTGTCAGACGCGGAATCTGGCTCAATGACCTGACCAAAAAGCATTGATAAATTGAGGAGATTTTTATGACCGAACTTTTATCACGTTTATTTGTCAAAAATTACAAAGATGCGCAGAGCCCCGCCGTGCGTACCGCTTACGGAACAATGGTCAGCATTACGGGAATCGTGCTCAATCTCATTCTGTTTGCCGCAAAATTTGTGGTGGGCAGTCTCTTTGGCGCGATCTCGATCGTGGGTGACGCCGTTAACAATCTTTCGGATGCGGGAACACAGATCATCTCGCTTATCTCCTTCCGCATTGCCGCAAAGCCTGCCGACCGCGAGCACCCCTTTGGACACGCGAGAATTGAATACGTCACCTCGATGATCGTTTCTTTCCTTGTTATGCTTGTGGGCTTCGAGCTTTTCAAAAGCTCGGTGGCACAGATCTTCTCGCCCGAGCGCCCCGATAGCTCCCCCATCGCCATTATCGTTCTTATCGGCTCGATGCTTTGTAAATTGTGGTTGGGACTCTTCAACCGCACCATCGGCAAGAGAATCGACTCCTCGGTGATGCGTGCGACTGCCGCCGATAGTCTTTCGGATGTATTCGCCACAGGCGCCGTTCTTGTTGCAACAGTACTGCCGATGATCTTCACAAATATGAATTGGAACCCCGACGCTTATATGGGCGTGATCGTTGCCGTTCTCATTGTTGTTGCAGGCTTCCGTATCCTGAACGAATCGAAGAACGCCATCCTTGGTGAAGCCCCCTCGGAAGAGATCATCAAGCAAATTACCGAAACGGTTGACCGCTACGAGGGCGCACTCGGTATTCACGATATGGTCGTCCACAATTACGGCCCCGGACGCATCATCGCGTCTCTCCACATCGAGGTGGACGGCTCGGTGGACGTATTTGAAACGCACGATATGATCGATACCATCGAGAAAGAACTGCGCGATGCGTGCGGAATTGAGGCTACCATCCATATGGACCCCATTGTAACGGATGACGAGCAGGTAAACGAATTGCGCGCAAAAACGGCACAAGCGGTGCAAAAAATACACCCGTCGATGCAAATTCACGATTTCCGCTTTGTTGCGGGAGCAACCCACACCAACCTCATTTTTGACGTGGTCGTTCCCTTTGAACTGAAAATGAGCGACGCGGAAGTTAATGCGGCTGTTGCCGAAAAGGTCAGAGAAATTGACCCTACCTATTTCGTTGTTATCAACGTTGACAGAACTTAATGGAAACATAAAAAGGCTTTCGCACAATGCGAAAGCCTGTTTTCTTTCAGCGAGAGACGAGCCCCTGACCTGCTTTGCTCCCCAACGCCAAACAACTTTCTTAGCAGATAGGGTCTTGGCGGTGCCTAGCTGCTCGCGTCAGCAAAAGCGAGCGATACGCTCGCGCCGACTGTCTATTTGTGAACAAACAAATCTATTTAGATGATTTTGTGCAAAAGTTTTTAGGAAGGGGTGCGGGGAAACCCTTTTCTCAAAAAGGGTTTCCCCGCAATCAATCACATTCTTATTTGTAAGCCATAACCATCATATGTGTTAGGGCGACGGCTTCGTCCATGCCGCAGCCGTCAAGGATTTCTCCTTTGACAAATTGAATGATGGGAAGGTCTTGGTCGGGAGATGCAGGAACCTCAACGGGCTTGCCGCGAGTGGCTTGCGTACGTTTGACGATGTGGGGGACGGCATAGTCGTCCTCCATGCGCACATAGCCCTTCTCTCCGTGTACTTCAAAAACAACGGGGGCGCAGTTGGAGCAGAAGCCCGTCTCGTTGATGGCGATCGCGCCGCCCTCGAAGGACATTACCGTAACAGCGTTATCTTCAACACCGTCGGTGTTCTTCGCGTTAGCCGCAGGGTTCTCGCAAGCGAGCGTGAAGGCAGAAGACGCCGACACGGGCATACCGAGAAGCCAATGAATGAGATACATTCCGTGAGCACCGAGATCGATCATTGCACCGCCGCCGCATTCCTTTGCATTGTAAAAGTGCGTGGGCAACCAGTTGTTGATGCTACCCGAGTGGCAGTTGCGGAAGCGCACATAGTTGATCTTGCCAAGCTCGCCGCTCTCCACTACCTCTTTGACGGCAATGCGCGAGCCAAGATACTTTTGGAAGAGAGAGATCGTCAGCGTTACACCGTTTGCTTCAACCGCTTCGCGAACGCGAGCAGCTTCTTCATCGGTGAGCGTGAGTACCTTCTCGGTAAAGATGTGCTTTTTGGCATTCGCAATGCGAACAAGATCCTCGGCGTGGTCGCAGGATGCGGAGCAAATGATAACGCCCTCTGCATCACTTGCGAGCAGCTCCTCGGGGGTTGCAAAGCGATGGAGTCCGAACTCTTTTGCGTACTCCTCTGCCAAAGCATCATTTTTTTCATAAAAACCGATCACCTCGCCGTGGGCTTGCGCCTTGCGGGTGTAGTCGGGGGCGTGGACGTGCCAAACGCCAAATACCGCTATCTTCATGCGAAGTAAACCGGCTTTCCGGTTTTGGAGGACTCGTAAATTGCCTCAAGGATTTCGGAAACAACAAGTGCCTGCTTGGGCATAACAACGGGATCGGTATCCTCGATGATGGAACGGATCCAGTTAGCCGCCTCAACGTCGATAGCGTTGGAGGATGCGCCGCTGTAGAAGGCTACGCCGCCTGCAGAGGTGTCAACCTTGGTTTCGGTTTGACGGTCGAATTCGATCTTGTTGATCTTGAGAACATTGTTTTTGATCTGCAAGCCTTCCTTGCTACCGCAAAGCGTGCAGCTACCCTCTTCGATGGGCTCGCTGGTGTTGAGTGCCCAGCTTGTTTCGAGCATAATGGTAGCGCCGTTCTTCATACGGATGAATGCGCAAGCAGCCTCTTCCAGAGGAGTGGTGCTGACGCCGTTGTCACCCCAGATATTACCTGCCTCGGGATGCTCGAGCTTCTTGTGGGTCTTACCAACAACCATTTCGGGCTCGTAGTTGTTCATCAGGTAGAGGGTGAGGTCGAGAGAGTGGGTTGCGATGTCGATGATGGGACCGCCGCCCTGTGCCTCTGCGTCAAGGAATACGCCCCAGTTGGGAGTGCCGCGACGACGGATAGCATAGCAGTTTGCGTAGTAGATCTCGCCAAGAGCACCGGACTCGATGTATCTCTTTGCATAGATGCTCTGGGGCTTTTGACGGTGCTGATAACCAATGGTCAGCTTCTTGCCGGTAGCAACTGCGGCTTCGTACATTCTGCGAGCGTCAGCCGCGGTCTTTGCCATGGGCTTTTCGCACATAACGTGCTTGCCTGCATAGAGAGCGTCAACAGTGATCTGTGCGTGCTCGCGGTTGGGAGTGAGAACGTGAACGACCTCGATCTCCTCGTCCTTGAGCAGCTCCTTATAGTCTACATACACTTTTGCGTCGGGGGTGCCGTATTTTGCACAAGCCTTTTCGGCTCTTTCGGGAATGATGTCACAAAATGCAACCATTTTTGCGTTGGGAACGCGAGAGAGTGCGGGCATATGCTTGCCGTTGGCAATGCCGCCGCATCCGATAATACCGATTTTTACGATTCTTTCCATGATTTTTCTCCTTTTTTGTTATCTTTTTTTAGGTAACGCCGCACACACCCGGGCGTTTTGCGAAAAAATCTCAATTATTTCTGATTTTATTATAGACTTTTTGACAAATAAATGCTATAATAGAATTGCCAAAAAATATAACAAATTTGTCCTGCGAGGAAAATGGATATGAACATCAACCAAATTCACGTGGAACTGCCAAAGATCGTTGGCGACGGCACCGAGTTCTTTTTGCAAGCCACACCGCCTGCATCTGTGGCTTGTGCGGCACACGTCCACAAGGCCGTGGAGCTGTTATACGTCAAAAGCGGCTCTTATACAGTACTGCTCGACGGCGTGGAATACGAGATCGGTGAGGGTGATCTCGTGCTCTTCTGCTCCAATGCGATCCACCACGTTTTCTCAAAAAATTTGCCCGAGAACGAATATTACGTTATTAAGATCTCTCCCGCATTCTTCTTGCAATTTTCCACCGAGGAAGAGGGAGCGGAGTACGTGATGCGCTTTGCCATCAACCGCAAGGAAAGCAAAAATATTTGGACACGCGAGGAGCTCGAAGGCACTCCCCTGCTCTCTGCCCTGCAATCGCTGATCGCCGAGCATGAGGGGCGAAAATACGCATCACAGGTGGCAATCAAGCTCAAAATCATGGAGCTTTTGGTAGAGATCCTGCGAAGCGACTCCCCTGCCGACGAAAAAGCACCGCACAATCAAACGGCAGCGCTGATCTACAATACGATGGTCTACGTTCGCAACCACTACACCGAGGATATGGACGAGCGAGAGCTTGCACGCAGTCTTGGTATGAGTTATAGCTACTTTTCGCGTAGCTTCAAAAGAGTTACAGGAATGACGTTCAAGCAATATCTCAACCGCACACGCGTCAATCAGGCAGAAAAATTGCTCTGCCGCAATAATTTATCGGTCAGCGAGGTCGCCACAAGGTGCGGATATAACAGCATTTCTTACTTTATCAGCGTTTACAAATCGATTACAGGTAAAACGCCATATCAGAGCTTGCAACAAACAAATCAAATCAAAAAAGGTCGGACTCCTTAAAAGGTCCGACCTTTTTTCGTTTTATTCTTCGGAAATGTTCTTGGTTTCCACAGTGGAATCTGTGGGAAAATCTTCAATAACGAAATCCTCGGTGTTTTCAATGGGGTCAACAGTTTCGTGGGCTTCAGCGGCTTCAAAAGGAACCTCAACCACGGGCTTGAAAGACTGATAAGCGTTTACTCTTGTAGCATTGTAATAAGGAATAATCCAAATATAAGCAATACCTAAGGTCAGTACGCCGAGGTAGATCCAGCCGATAAAAGAGAGATCGAGAACGAAGAGATCCATCTTGTGTCCGTCGGTCATGGCCATAGATTCTTTGATACACTCTCTTGCGCTCTTACCCTTGTTTTCGGCAAGAATATACAGCGACATAGAATAAGCATAGCTCTTAACAATACCGGGAATCAAGAACAGCAGTGACCAAAAGAAGATATAAAGACCCGTTAAAAGCGTTACCTTGAAAGCACTGAAGAAATCGTCAAAACCGGAAAAGGCATCATTTGCCGCGGGATTGCCGCCGCGAGATACCATCAAATAAACACGCGCAGTGCTAAGTGCAAATGCGGGGGTGATAACGATGGCAGCAACCAATCCGCCACCGGGAACGAGCCCCAGCAAACATCCGGAGACTGCCGAAATGGCACCAATGATCAATGTGATAACAAACAAAATGCCAATTTTGCCTTTAATGCGTTCTTTTGCTTTTGCTTTTAATTCTGCTCTGTTCATAGTAATCTCCATTCCGCCGCCATGCGGCGGCACAATATAATTGAGGATGAAATTCCCGTGTCGCTTGCGACAAAAATGGGTTAGCCCCATTTTTAGGGAATTTTGCGCGTGAAAGAGGTGCATTTGGCTTTTTAATCACGTAACTTTCACGCTATATACTCCTTAAAATGTATTGGGGAACTTCCCGTGGCTTTATTATACTACAATTTGCGAAAAATGTCAACCGTACATTTTAACGTGCTAAATTTTTCTTAATTGCAGATAAATATTCAAGCGAGGATTTATCCGTGAAGGTAAAATGCGTCAATCCGTTTGCGGCTCTGCCGCAACATCATTGAAAAGCACATCATTTGAGGCAACACCTCAACATCATTGGGCGCAAGCCCACATCATTTGGCGTGTTTATCACGCCAACAAATTCTTCCCTTCCCAATCAGGGCTTGGAGCCGTGCCCGAGAGAGCCGCGATGGTGGGGGCGATGTCTATGATGTTAACATTATCGAGGTTGCCAACCAATTCGCGCTCGGCGCCTGCAAATGCAAGCGGAATGGTCATATCCTCGGGGCTGTCCGTGCCGTGCGTGCGATCGTGCCCGCCGTGGTCGGCCGTGATGATGACGGCATAATCCTTGGGGATCGCCTCGATAACGCGCGCAATATTTTCCCAACTGTTCTCAAGAGATTGCATATACTCTTCACTCATCCAACCGTGTGCGTGCCCTGCCTCGTCGGTGTAACCGAGATAAAGGAAGGTAAAATCGGGGTTTTCCTTGTTTATGTATTCAATCGCCGCATCGGTCAGGCGGTCGTTCGCCTTGTCGTAGCCGTAATTTCCACCCTTGATCAGTAAGGAATAGTCAAGGGATGCGGGATGACAGAGGTCGCGTAACTGTCCCCAACTGTAAAAGAAAGCAACCTTCTTCTTCTCAATGGCAAGGACATCGCAAAGACTCAAGATCGGACGCACTTGCGGCGTATAGGTGTTGGTGGTAGTGCCGTGACGACCGGGCTCTACACTAAAAAACAGCGACATATGACAAGGTAAAGTAACAGACGGCATAACCGTTCGCGCATTCAGGGTATAAACAGAATTCTTCATCACCTTTTGCGCCGCTTGGCAATTCGCCAAAGCATCGGGACGCATACCGTCAACCAATACGAGCAAAGTTTTCATATTCTATTCCTCCAAACTCCCCATAGGGTTTTGATGTCACCATTATAGCACAAAAAGAAAGATTTGTAAATACATATTTTATTTTTTCAAAACTTAACCGAAACAAAAAGAAAAGCGCATACAACGCTCGTTAGAGTATCGTATGCGCTTGTTTTTTTTTGAGATAAATCACTCGGGGGCATCGTCTCTTGACGGAAGTTTTGTGGAATCCATAAGCTCGTCAACATAGAAGAAATGACATGCTGTTCCAAAGAAATCTCCATCCAAAAAGCCGTTTGCATCCATCTCAAACGTCAAAATGTTTGTTTGAAAATCGATGGTAATAATGCCGTTTTCCATGGTGTATGTGCAATTCTTGTACACCTGCTCGCCAATGTAAACGTCAACCTTGCCATTGCCGTAGCTGACAAATGTAAACATTGCAAATTCGGGATTTTGTGGCGCAAAGCATTTGTATGTGCCGTAGAACCGTATAGATTCTCCTGCGGCGTAAATCACGTCGTTTCGCTCGCAATTAAAATCCATAATCTGCTCGTAATCGTTGAGCATGAATGAAACCTTGAAGCTATCTCCGGTGGCATCGTAGCTTCCCTTATACTCAACCACACCCGCATATTCGGAATGCTCGGGGAGCTTGTTGTTGCCGTCGATTTTGATCATAAATTCCGCTCCGTCTATCTTCCACTCAAACGGAGTCAAAAAAGAACCGTACATATCGAAAAGTCCGTATCCTTCATTGCCATTTCCATACAATTTGAAGTTCGTCCAGTTGTAGGAATCGTAATAATATCTTGGCTCGGTCAGGTTGAGGCTTTCGCCGTGATAACTCATGATAATCGTTCTGTTTGAATAAATGGCCCTTACCTCTTCGCCGTCCGGAAACGTCATTTGCAAAACGGCTCCGAGAAGAACATACTGCCCCATTTTGGTTTGGAGCTCATAACGGGTACCACCGTCACCGGAGGTGTCGACATCGCTTTCTACCAGCGTAGAAAGAGTAACCGTGTCGCATCCGTCAAGGTCTATAAAGAACTTTCCGTTGCCATAGTGTCCTACTTCCTCGCCCTCGGGCTTAGCTTTTATGTAGCTCGCATAATTGGAAAAGCCTGCGGTCGACTTATAGATCTCGTATATCGGTGTTCCGTCTATTCTTCCGTGCGGGACGTAAATAATCGTTTTTCCGGCGTTTATGATGGAAAAGATCTCTGTCAACACCTCTTGATTATTTTGATACGATCCCACCTCGGGAGGGGTGGTAGAAGAGAAAGAAATTCTTTCCAGGGAATTTGACATACCGAATGCCAAATAGCCAATATACTTCAGCGTTGAGGGCAGTTCGACAATTTTGAGATTGAACGAGCTCATAAATGCGCCCTCTCCGATGCGTTCAAACCCTTCGGGGAAATAAAGACGTGAGATATTATTTCCTACGAAAAATCCGGTAAACGCATAGTCGTCTATTTCTTTGATGGTAGAGGGGAGAATGAGATTTTGAACCGAGGTGCAATTATAGAATGCATATTTGCCTATTTTGGTAAAGCCCTCGGGCATAACGATATCTTCGATGTCGCGTCTGTTGTAAAATGCATAATCTGCAATCTCTTTGATTCCTTCGGGCACAGTTAGAGTAACGAGTCTTTCATCGTCCTTGTTTATATAACCGATCAGGCAGTCACCCTCGGTTATGTACCCTGTTTTGCCTTGGTAATCGATCGAAAACAACGATGCTGCATAGTCACGCATATTTACGTGATTGCGGTATGCAATAGCAGAGCTTGCGTTGGGAACCCACACCATTGCGGCTGAGTAATATACGGTTCCCTCCTCGTCGACCTCGGTAAAGGGAGTCGAGCCTATTTCACAGGGCTCAGCAGAAAGGAAATAGACATCTTCGAGATAGTTACATCCAAAGAATGCGGTGCTTCCCAAATACTGAAGATCCTTTGGCAGGATTATTTCCCTCAATCCGGTATACGCAAATGCCGATGTTCCAATGTGCGTCAGCTTGCTGGAAAAAGCCATTTCGTATATAAGCGTATTGGCGAATGCAAGATCGCCTATGTACGAGAGGTGTGGCATTTTTTCGCCATCGAACGCCGTGGCATAAAAAGCACGGTCCCCTACCGTTTCAAGGCTTTCCAATCTTTCAACATTTGCATAGTAACAGCATTCAAACGCGCTGTTGCCGATCGTTTTGACAGACGACAAAAAGCTGATAAGCTCTATGTAGAAGCAGTTGTAAAAGGCTTTTTCGGGAACAGATTCACACCCTGTGAGGTAGATCTGTTTGAGTGACATAGGAAGGCAATATATAATATCGACGACCTTCTCTTCCCCGTTGACCGTTACGGTCGTGCCACCCTCATAGTAGTTCATATATTCCGCACTCGGTGCGCCGAACATATATGCAAAAAAGGCGCTGCTGTCGCTATCTCCAATAATGGAATCGAGGAAAACGTCCTCAAGCTTTGATTCAATCGGAGCATACATAATCGATTCCTCGTATTCCGAGATCATCATATCAGAAGCAAGTGCAGCAAAGCCGATGCTTTTTACCGATGACGGAATGGTTATTGAATGGAACGAGGTGCAGTTATAAAAGGCTTTTTCGCCGATCGTTTCCACTCCATCCAGCTTTACGCTGTCGAGAGACGAACAGTTGCAAAATGCACGGGCGCCGATTGCCTTGATCGAAAGAGGGAGCTTGATGGATTTGATATCACAATCCTCAAATGCAGAATCGCCAATTTCGGTTACCGATATCCCCTTATAAAAGCGAGGAACGATAACGTCTGCCGCATCGCCTTCATAAGCGATTACGCGCCCATTTTCGATTTTTAAGCCGTTGGTATACAACGCTTCATAAATATCAATATCGGCGGTTGCCAATTCGGTGCCGGTATAGGGGGTGCCAAGCATATCATACCAAGCGTCAAGCAATACATCCCCTGTCACCGAAAGCGCGGGAAGAGGAATAGCAGTTCCCTTGTCGACCACAACACTCTCTGTTTTGCCGTTGGCAAAATGATAAGTTACAGTTACATCCTCATACTGTTTAAGAACGATGGCCTCGCCCTTCATTCCCGTTCCGGACAAGGTTGAGGAGACCGAAAGCAAAAGCTCTTGCGTTCCACCGTGAGCAAAGGATATTTTGAGCATTCCTCGCTCACTGGATGCCTTTACACCTATCAGATGGAGCTCTGTTCCGTTGTGAATGATCCTTAAGGAAGGAGCGCCACCGGCAAGAAAAGAAAGATAGTAGCGGTATTCATCTTCGCCAAATGTTCCGGTTCCCTTCCAGTTACCGGTTAGCGTTTCGGGTTTTATTGTTGGAGCCCATTTTGCCGAAAGAGTCAGGTCGGACGTTACCGCAGAAGAGAAATCGTATAACACGTCTCCACAGTACCATCCCAAAAAATCATGACCCTCGCGTGTCGGATCTTCAGGTTTGCTTACGGATGCACCCGCATTCAGCGTAACGGATGCCGTAGCCGTACCACCACAGCTGTCAAAACTTACAACGAATGTTTTTTCGCCACATGACACGATCATCAGCATTGAAAAAACAAGTAAAAGTAAAATTGTTAAAAGTTTTGTTTTTTTCATTCGTTCATCCTTATGAAACAGGAAAATCTGCCCGAAGGCAGATTTTCCCTTATTTTTTGTTAGTTAGCGCGATTGAGAGTGAGAGCCCTCACCGTTTTTATTGCTTTTCCAAAGTGATCTCAGTGCCCATAGGACCTACGCCAACGAGCTTGCCGTCTACCAGAGAGAAGGTGAGAGGATCATATTCGTATCCGTCAACATTGTAATTGAGAACCAGCTTGTTATTTTCAATTACCCACTTATCAAAGGACATAACGGTTTCGTAGGAGCCATCGCCTACATACTTAGCCGAACCCGTTCCGTCTGCATTAATCACAAAGGTGTAAACGAAGGTCATACCGTAGAAGTCCTCGGTTGCACCCCACGTACCTGCTACCTGCTCAAAAGTGAGTGCATCATCGGCATCAACGTAAGGGGTAAGAGTAAGTGCGCTATTCATAATACCGGTTCCAACAAGCTTTTCGCCGTCGAAAACGAGAGTGATTTTCATTCCCATGCTTTCTACTACGATCTTGTTGTCAATGGAAACGAGCGTAAAAGGATATTCATATCCAAACATATCGCACATACCGCTGATGGTTCCATCCTCATTGATGGTCAGGGTATAAGGAATCATTGTACCATCGTAATCCTCGTTGCCTGCCCAAACACCCTTTACATCCTCAAGGATGCTCTTGGGTTCAAGGGTAATATCAGAGCCGCCCGCCTCACAGAAAACGACCTTGCCGTCTGCATAAACGAGCTTAGCCAAGGATGTAACATCGATGTCTTCTGCAGGATATTCATATCCAAAGTCTGTTTTGGTCAGCGTAGCAGTGACACCACCGTCTGCAAAGAAGATAAACAGATAATCCTCTATTGTTTCATAACCATACGCGTTCACTTCAGTAAGCGTGTAACCCCAAGAACCAATAACGTCAGCAATGTTGATATCCAGTTCCCACTTTGCTACAAGAGTGATGTTGTCGGTTACGGGAGTTGTGAAATCATACTTGGTTTCGCCGAGATACCAACCATCAAAGGCGAAGCCTTCTTTGGTAGGATCAGTAGGCTTTTGTGCCATTGTACCCTTTTCAATCGTTTGAGCCGTTACAGCACTTCCACCATTGGAATCAAATTTTACTTGTTGCTGTCCCTCTTTATTAAGAACGATCGAAGGCGAACCCAATTTAACAGTTCCGTCATCGTAATAGTTGACAGCATAGGTGCTCGCAGAGGAAGAACCACTCTTATAGTACTTAATAGCCAACTGTGTATAGGTACTAGTAGTGCTACTCTTATTGTACTGAATACTTGCTATGTCAATAGATGTACCATCCACTACAACCGTTACAGTTGCGCCGGTAACCTTTCCGTTTTCGTCAACCGCAACATCGATTGTAAAGGTATATACATTCACTGTTCCATCGCTATTTTCCTTTTTACCAGTCCATGTGCCTGCCAAATCAGTAATGGTATTTTTAATAACACCGGGATAGCATTGGGTTTTCGCGGTTATATTTGTAAGATCAAGGGGTGCTCCGGATACTCCGGTCTTATGCCAAACACCGGTAAATACAAAACCGGGGTTTACTTGAGCTTCGGGAATTTCACTTTCGGGAACAGCGGTGCCTTCCTCAACAGTCAATTTTTTTACTTCTTCTTTGTCTTGATTGTAGAAAATAACCTCATATCCCCATTTTGCAACAAAAGCAAAGTCCTTGGTAATAAGCGTGGTTGCGTCGAACTTGGTTTCTCCGTCAAACCAACCCATAAATATCTTACCACTCTTGGTGGGATCTGCGGGTGCCACAGCACATTCGCCTGTAGCAACTTCTTGAGTGGATACTGTAGTAGTACCGTTGGTAAAGGTTACGGTATAGGGACCCGCTTTTGTAAGAGTTATCGAAGGCGAACCCAATTTAACAGTTCCGTCATCGTAATAGTTGACAGCATAGGTGCTCGCAGAGGAAGAACCACTCTTATAGTACTTAATAGCCAACTGTGTATAGGTACTAGTAGTGCTACTCTTATTGT
>JAZNZC010000017.1:0-12679 GCA_045594745.1 Eubacteriales bacterium | reverse complement strand
AGCATGAGGATAGCGTAATGAGCATTGATGAGGGTCTGCGTAAGGCAGTCTCCTTCCTCAAGGACATCATCATCGAAGAAGAAAAACCCACCACCATGGCTTGGGCGTAAGAGGTGTTTAGGATTTGCGGGGGAACTTTTTTCAGCGAAAAAAGTTCCCCCGCACCCCTTCAAAAAAGCACTCGCAAAGAAAAAATATAAAAGGGATAGCGTAAAATTGCTATCCCTTCGTTTTGTTTCTAAACAACGCTCTTAGCGAGCAGGGTCTTGGTGGCGCCTGGGAGCTCGCGGTAGCAAAAGCGAGCGTTACGCTCGCGCCGACTGCCTGTTAGTGGCTTGGGAGTTCTCTTTTATAATTTTTGTTAGGAAGTTCTTGAAGGGGGCGTGGGGGGAACTTCTCTCAAGAAGTTCCCCCCACAAAACCATTATTCATCAAATACTACTGTAATAACACGGGTTATAATCGACTTAACGGGAACGCCGTCGGCGTTGGGATATTTGAAATCGGAATAGATCCACAGAGCGTGGGTGTCGTCAAGGGCAAGCAAGTCGGTATAATAACAAGAGGCATTATTCTCGCCCGAATACATATCAAAGGTTTGCGCCTTTTCCCAAGTCTTACCTGTGGGATCGGCAGTGGCACGGATGCGCATATAAGGGCGACCGTAGGTTGCGATGGAGACGCCGCAATCGAGTGTGACCATTTGCGGAAGCACGCCGATATCATCGAATTTTCTAAGGCTACTCCAAGACTTGCACTTGTTGGTAGAGCGCGCCCAATAACAGGGATAGCTATTGCCACCGCTACGCATCAGGATCATAATCGAGCCATCAGGCATTACGTTGAGAGTCGGCTCACAAAAGCCTTCGGAGAATGTAAGACCTGCCACCGGCATAAATTGCGACAGAAAATTCCACGTGCGTCCGTTATCCTCTGATGAAAAAATGTAGGTGGAAAAGAACTTGCAGTAGTTACCGACAGCATACTCTCGTGTGGGAGACGTAGAGTTAAATCCATAAAAATACATAGCAAGATACATCACACCGTCGACGATAATAATATTATCCTGGCTCAGGGCAAACATTTGCGTCATGGGATAGATTTTGCCGCCGGGATATTCTGTAATGGCAGCGTGCGGCCAGTTGACGGTGCACTCAAACTTCTCGGTAGTATCGGTTGCAGGATCGTATTCATATCCCCAAACGGTGGTATCCTCGTTTTTGGGCATATCCTCGGCAAAATAGAGCTTATAGCCGCCGTTCGTACCCCATGTAATAGCCGGCTCGTATGCGTTTTGCCAAGTGGCCGTGTGCGCATTGGCACGCTCAAAGCCCGCAAAATACTTACCATTGCTCATTTGGAACTTATCGGGAGTGGAACAAAGAGAAGCATCGTCGCTCCAAGTCAGTCCACCATCGGTAGAGACTTTTTTTCTAACCGTGTTTACGTAATCGTCAATGGTATCACTCGAATAATTCCAGGTGGCAAGGATGTTACCGTCGAGCGTGTAAGAAAGTCCCGGGAACTGATAATGTCCCCATGCATTGTCACCGACAGCACCCTGTGTAACCACGATCGGCTCTCCAATTTCCAAATGGAATTTTGGAATAGTGGGTGTTACAGGCGTGGCGGGGGAAGGTGTGGTCTCTTCGGGTGTTGTATTTTCGGGCGTTGTTTCCTCAGGGGATTTGTTGTTCGCTCCGCCAATCACAAGACCCACGATCATCGTTACGGCAAGCGCCGAGCCGACAAGAATAGCGGTGTGTATTTTCCAATATTTTTTGTCAAGATACTTCTTCCAACCCATCTTTTTGGGGGAAGGTACATTTTTTGATTCTTCCATTTCTGTCTGTTCCTTTCTCAAAGTTACGTGCTGTATTGATCTGCTTTGAACATCCCCTATATTTTACAAGAGAGAATGCAAATGGATTTCACTTGATGCTTACAGTATAGCACGCGATTTGCCGTTTGTCTATGGCATTATGTATCTTGTATATGTCATAATGTAACTTTTGAACAGAGAGACCGCCACATTCGGCGGTCTCTCTATATTCCTTTTATTTAGTGAAAGATCATTTTGAATTGCACCTTTTGTACCTTACCCGGTAGAATGTGGAACATATCGTGGCGGGTGGTGATATCTTCCATCTCGCCGTCATAGCCGGGAAGCCCACACCAAGGCTCGATGCACACAAAGGGGGCTTCACACGCCGAGGGGTGCCAGATGCCAAGATACGGCATATCGGGGTACTCCAAAGTCACGGCACGCGCACTTTTTGCCGATTTGAGCGTTACAGTACTATCCATACGCGAGAGGAAGATACCGTCGATTTCAAACAGCTTGTGCGAAAGCGGCAGGATATTGCCCTTCTCGAGGGGGTATGCTGTCTTTTTGCCTGTGAAAAGTCCGCGAGAGGAAATTCCGATTTGATCGGGACTGCAGGTCTTTCCAAATTCGAGATAGTAATCATCAAATTTGCCCTCTCCGCCCAGCGGCACGTTAAAGCCGGGGTGACCGCCCACGGTTGCAGGCAAAACGCACGCTCCCGTGTTCTCAATTTCAAAGCGTGTGGTAATGCTCTCCCCTTCTAAAACGTGCCAAATTTTGAGCACAAAATCAAAGGGATAGATCTTTTTCGTTTCCTCGGTCGATTCCACACGGAAGCAGATGGAAGTATCGTTGACACATTCCAAAAGCAGGGGCGCTTTGCGGATAAAGCCGTGGCAAGGGATTTCGTAGGTCTTGCCTTCGTGGGTGTATTTGGCTTCAAAAAATCTGCCGCATACGGGGAAAAGCAGAGGCGCGTGCGACGACCAAAAGGCGGGATCTCCCACCCAGATGTATTCGCAGTCCTCGCGCTTGACCGAGTGGATCTCGGCACCGATGTCGCTGACCTGAACGGTCAGAATGTCATTTTGTAAGGTGTAAATCATATTGATATCCTCGTTTACAGCGCATCAATGACGCGGCGAATTTCGGCGATGCGAGCGGGGTCTGCCCCCTCCGGAACAAAGTCGGTGATATCTTTGCTAAAAAACTTTGCCCAAACATAAGCGGCGGCATATCTGCCATAGTCGTAAGAGAGATGGAAGCCGTCGCGGCAGAAATCGGTGCCGTCGGGCGTGAGGGTGCGACGAAGCGTTTGAATCGCCTTGCCCACCTCAAGAATACCGTCGAGATTGTGCTCCTTAACCGCGCGGTGTGAGCACTCCTCGATCTTTGACCACATCAGCTCCTGATCGCGATTATAATTGGCAAAACCGGGATGCTCGCTTGTGGTTGCATAGGACCACGTTTGATGCCAGATAATCTTTGCTTTGGGGCAGGTCTTGCGGATAAAATCCAAGACCTCGGTCAGATAGGGCTCGTAGGTCTCGTACATACCAGAATAGTGGCTCACCTGCTGAACGGTGATGTAATCCCAATCCTCGGAAGCAATGATGTCGTTAGCACTTACGGTCGCCTCTCCGATTTTGACACCCTGTGCTTGATATTCGTACCACGCTTTTTTGTTTTGGATCTTGTCAACGTGTCCCTCAAGGCTGCAACCGCCAATGTGCAAATTGCGCACATAAAGATCGCCAGCAACACGATCGAGATAGGTTGTAGCATCCCAAGAAAAGCTATTTCCCAATCCTAAAATTTTGAGCATAATTTTGTCCTTTCTTTATTTTCCTCTGCGTTTTTTGGCTTCCTCAAACAGCGCTTTTTCCTCGTCTGTGACCGGAATGAGCGGTGCAACGGCGCGAGGATGCTCCTCTTCGTCAAGAGCCACAAGAATAAAGTGTGCGTCTGCAATGAGTGTTCTTTGCGCATCATACGCCTCTGTTTCGGCGGTGACGAGCACTTCCATAGAGGTACGCCCCGTAAAGATGACACGTCCCGTTACAACAAGCGTTTCGTTGAGATGCGCGGGGCGCAAAAAACGCATATTTTCGATGCACGCGGTGGTAACAGGTCCCTCGGCATAGCGACGCGCACTGACAGCCGCAACCTCATCCATCCAAGTAATCAGGTGCCCGCCAAAGAGGCGGTCAGCACCGTTCATATTGGCTTTGCGCAAGATCTGTACAAACTCTGAAACCGAACACGCGGCACTTTTGCCATTTGTGATATTTGCGTTATCCATAGCAATCAAAGACCGTGAATATCTGCTTGACGGAAGCCACCACGTTGCAGGATGCCTTCGGCTGCTTCGAGCTCATCTGTTTGAATAATCATAAATGCTTCGCCATCGGCCTTACCTGCAAAGGCGTACATATACTCAACGCCAATGCCGCTCTCTGCCAAAAGGCGAAGAACGCCGAGTGTTCCACCTGGGGTATCCTCCATCGTCAAGGAAAGCACGTCGGTCACGCGAACCACGATGCCTGCCTCGGAGAGGATGCGTTTGCCTTCCTCGGGCTTATCAACGATGAGACGCAGAATACCGAACTCGGATGTATCTGCCAGGGAAAGCGCGCGAATATTGATGTGATTTTGTGCCAAAAGATCGGCAACTGCGCACATACGTCCCTGCTTGTTTTCCAAAAATACGGATAATTGCTTGATGATCATATTCTTCTCTCCCCTCTTAAATTTTGCCTGCGCGATTGTCGATGACGCGCTTTGCCTTGCCCTCGCTACGAACGATGGACTTGGGGTTGACCAGGTGCACCTTGGCACTGATGCCCAGCATAGAACGCAGATCCTCGGTGATGCGTTTTTCGAGCTTTTCGATTGCCTTGATGTTATCCGAGAAGAACGCCTCGCTCATCTCGACGTTAATATCAAAGGTGTCGGTATTGTTGACACGGTCGACAATGATCTGATAGTTGGGTGTGATCTGATCGCCGCTGACCTTGAGGAGTACTTCCTCGATCTGCGACGGGAATACGTTGACGCCGCGGATGATCAGCATATCGTCGGTGCGTCCGTTGGGCTTGCGCATACGAATGTGCGTTCTGCCGCACTTGCAGGGCTCAGGATCAAGCGAGCAGATGTCTCTTGTGCGGTAACGGATGACCGGAAACGCCTCTTTTGTAATAGAGGTGAATACCAACTCACCCGTCTCACCCTCGGGCAGGACCTCGCCCGTTTCGGGATCGATGATCTCAACGATAAAGTGGTCCTCCCAAACGTGCATACCTGCCTGCTCGGTGCATTCGCCCGAAACACCGGGGCCCAACACCTCCGAAAGTCCGTAAATATCATATGCTTTGAGTCCGAGCTTTTCTTCAATCTTGTGACGCATATCCTCGCTCCAAGGCTCGGCACCAAAAATACCAATGCGAAGCTTGAGCTGATCCTTGACGCCCATTTTTTCAATCTCCTCGGCAAGATACATTGCGTAAGAAGGTGTGCAGCAAAGAACGGTAGAACCGAAATCGATCATAGTTTGAATTTGGTTTGCTGTGTTGCCTGCGGAGATCGGAATAACCGTAGCACCTATATAATCGGCACCGCCGTGTGCGCCAAGACCGCCGGTAAAGAAGCCGTAACCAAAGGATACCTGCACAAAATCCTCGTCTGTAACGCCTGCCGCACCCATAACACGTGCAACACATTCATCCCAAAGCTTGAGGTCGTCGCGGGTATAACCAACAACAATTCTCTTACCCGTCGTTCCCGAGGATGCGTGAACACGCACAACGTCCTTGAGCGGCGTTGCAAACAATCCATAGGGATAGTAATCTCTGAGGTCTTTTTTATAAGAGAACGGAACGCGGTGCAAATCTTCAATACCGCGAATATCCTCGGGTTTGATGCCTGCCTCATCCATGCGGTTACGGAAGCACTCAACGTTCTCATAACAACGCTTGATCTGTGCACAGAGTCGCTCGCTTTGCAAACGCTTGAGCTCCTCTCTTGGCATACATTCGATTTCTTTGTTAATGAATCCCATTTTTCATACCTTCTTTCGTGTTTGGGATAGAATCTATTTTCGATTTGCGGATTTTACAGATGATAGCCAAAATCAAATGCCTTGAGATTGGCTTCCAAGAATTTGGGCGGAACGGTGGTCTTGATGGTCTCAATCCACTCCTCATAAGGAATTTCGGTGTTCTTTGCCATTACGCCGATAAGAACGACGTTGACAGCCTTTGCATTGCCTGCCTCGCACGCAAGGGTAAGAGCATCAACAGCAGTCAGGTCGACTGCCGAGCCCAGCTTTTGAAGAATGTCGGCAGGATAATCGGCAGCTCCCGTGATAACGGGCATGGGGTTGATCTGCTGATCGTTAACGATCATTTTGCCGCCTTTTTTAAGCCAAGGAAGTGCGCGATATGCTTCGAGACATTCAAACGCGAGAATGATATCCGCCTCGCCCTTATCAATGATAGGAGAATGAACGGCATCGCCAAACTTGACGTAGGTAACAACACTACCGCCGCGCTGGCTCATTCCGTGAACCTCGGAGACCTTAACTTCATAACCTCTTCTGATAACGGCGTTGCCGAGAATACGGCTGGCAAGGAGTGTTCCCTGTCCGCCAACGCCGACGATCATAATATTTTTCGTGCTCATCTTAAGGTTCCTCCTTTTCAATCGCTCCAAAGGGACAAACGCCCACGCAAAGTCCACAACCGTTGCATTGTGTTACGTCGATGCGTACCGCGCCGCTCTCCTTGTCCACGCTGATAGCGGGACAACCGAGCTTCATACAGATCTTGCACTTGCGGCACTTTTCGGTGATGACACAGTGCCCTGTATATTTCACGCTCTTGAGAAGCGCGCAGGGACGTTGCGCGATGATAACAGACGGCTCGTCGGTAGCGAGCTCGGTCTTGACGACCTTTTCAAAGTTTTTAACGTCAAAGGGATCGGCAACCGTAATGCGGTCAACACCAATGCCTTGGCAGAGCTTGATCAGGTCTACCTGACGGGTGGCCTCGCCACGAATGGTCTTGCCGGTGGTGGGGTTATCCTGATGTCCCGTCATACCCGTGATGGAGTTATCGAGAATGAGAACGGTGTTAATCCCCTTGTTGTAAACGATGTCAACAAGTCCGGTAATGCCCGAGTGCATAAAGGTGGAGTCACCGATAACAGACACGAGCTTGCCTGCGAACTCCTTGCCCTGCACCTTTGCCATACCGTGTGCCGCGCTGACCGATGCACCCATACAGATGGTGCTATCGACTGCGGCGAGGGGCGCAACTGCGCCGAGTGTATAACAGCCGATGTCGCCCGAAACGGTAACACCGAGCTTATTCAAAACATAGAACGTGCCGCGGTGCGGACAACCCGCACACATAACGGGGGGACGGCCGGGGATAGCTTCCTCGAGAGCGATAAACTCTGCGGCATCCTCGCCAAGAACTGCCTTGCGGATCATAGAGGGTGTATATTCGCCAAGCATTGTAAAGAGCTCCTTGCCCTTAACGTCAATGCCCATTGCACGGCAAGCGTCCTCGATAAAAGGATCGAGCTCTTCGATAACGTAAACTGTCTTGCACTTGGCGGCAAAATCCTTGAGTAATTTTTCGGAGAGCGGCCAAACGATGCCGAGCTTGCAATAGTTGACTTTATCTCCAAGCGCTTCTTTTGCATACTGATATGCAATGCCTGCGGTGATCACACCAATCTCACTGCCGTTGTCCTCAACGGTATTGAACGGACAGTTCTCGGCGTATGCTTCCAGCTTTTTGGTTCTTTCCTCAACAACCACGTGGCGCTTGATGGCGTTTGCCGGCATCATAACGTTCTTTGCGATATTCTTTTGATATTCCTTTACGGGATGTACTTCTCTTTCACCAAGCTCAACGAGGCTCTGGGAGTGAGAAACGCGCGTGGAAAGGCGAACGAGAACGGGGGTATCGAACTGCTCACTCAAATCAAATGCGGCTTTTGTATAGTCGCGGCATTCCAGAGAGTCGGAAGGCTCAAGCATCGGGATCTTTGCCGCCCTTGCATAGTGACGGGAGTCCTGCTCGTTTTGTGAGGAGTGCATACCGGGGTCATCTGCTACGCAGTAGACCATTCCGCCGCTCACACCTGTATAGCTGTTGGTAAAGAGGGGGTCTGCCATCACGTTCAGTCCTACGTGCTTGCAGCAGGTCATGGCTCTGCCGCCGGCAATGGATGCACCAATGGCGACCTCAGCCGCAACCTTTTCGTTGGGTGCCCACTCTACAAATACGTCCTCTGCGGGGTAGGTTGCCATGCACTCGGTGATCTCGGTGCTGGGCGTGCCCGGATAAGAGGAAACAAGATGCACGCCTGCCTCGTATGCGCCCTGCGCTACGGCGGCGTTGCCAAGCATTAACTTTTTCATAACGGTTCTCCTTTTCAGCCTTCTATCTGCTGTGCCACAAGACTCTCACCGCAATAGATGCTGCGGAGCTTCGGCTTTTCAATCTTACCTGTGGGGTTGCGCGGAACCTGGGCAAAAATGATGCGGCGGGGGCGCTTATAACGTGGAAGCGGTGCGCAGAAGCGTTCGAGTTCTTCCTCGGTAAGAGTGTAGCCCTCTTTGATTTCCACAATAGCCGCGGCGATCTCGCCAAGACGCGGCTCGGGCAAGCCGATAACGGCTACATCCTTGACAGCGTCGTGCTTGCGGATAAAATCTTCTATTTGTACGGGGTAGATGTTCTCTCCACCCGTGATGATAACGTCCTTTTTGCGGTCAACAAGGAAGATAAATCCGTCCTCGTCTTCCATTGCCATATCTCCTGTGAGGAGCCAATCGCCGTGAAGGATCTCGTCGGTGGCTTCTTTGTCCTTGTAATAGCATTTCATAACACCGGGGCCCTTGACGCAAAGCTCGCCAACCTCGCCGCGGGGAACGGCATTTCCGCGCTCGTCGATGATGCAGACCTGCCAGCCGTATCCTGCCTTGCCGATAGCACCCACCTTGTCGACGTTCTCAACGCCAAGATGTACACAGCCGGGGCCGATAGATTCGGAAAGACCGTAGTTGGTGTCATATTGATGGTTGGGAAATACCTTGAGCCAGCGGCGAATGAGAGAGGGCGGAACAGGCTGTGCGCCGATGTGCATCAGACGCCATTGATCGAGGTCGTAGTCCTCAAGCTTGACGTCTCCGCGCTCGATGGCATCGAGCATATCCTGCGCCCACGGAACAAGCAACCAAACAATGGAGCAATGCTCATCGGACGCGGCTTTGAAGATCCATTCGGGGCGTGTACCCTTGAGGAGCACTGCCTTGCCACCGCTCATCAAAGAACCAAACCAGTGCATCTTGGCACCCGTGTGGTACAGGGGCGGGATGCAGAGGAAAACATCGTTGTGTGTTTGTCCGTGATGGTTATGCTCAACGCGTGCAGAATGAATAAGACTGCGGTGTGCGTGCAAAATAGCCTTAGGAAATCCTGTTGTACCCGACGAAAAATAGATAGCGGCATCGTCGCTCTCTTCGATCTGCATCTCGGGCTCTTTGGAGTCGCAATAACCGATCATTTTATCGTAGCTGTCGGCAAAGGACGGACAATCCTCACCAACGTAGAACATATGTCTGATGTCGGGGAGACGGTCACAGATCTGTTCCATACGGCCAATAAACTCGGGGCCGAAAACAAGCGTGGAGCAATCTGCTTTTTCAAGACAATATTTGATCTCATCCGCTACGTATCGGTAATTGAGCGGCACAACGATAGCACCCGCCTTGAGCACGCCGAAATAGATGGGCAACCACTCAATGGAGTTCATCAAAAGAATGGCGACCTTGTCGCCGCGGCGGCATCCGCGCGTCAGGAGCAGATTTGCAAAGCGATTGGCCTTTGCTTCAAATTCGCCCCACGTCAGAGTTCGACGGAAGGGCTTGCCCGGCTCGGGCTGCATAAGGGAATAGTCCTTCCATGTCAGGCGGCTTTCGGGTTCAAAGCACGGGTTGATCTCAACGAGTGCTGTTTCATCCCCATAAAGCGATGCATTTTGGTTCAACAAATCAATAATTGTCATAGTTCTTCTCCTTTTCGACCGATACAAAAAACCGCCCTCTGCGACAAGCGCAGAGGACGGTGAAGATACCGCGGTACCACCTCTGTTGTCAGATGCTAAGCATCCAACCTCTTTGTGCGCTGTAACGGGCTGCCCGTCGTAGCCTACAAGCCTTTGGCGTTCGGTACGAAACTCGCGAACTGTATTCGATAACCTCTTGTCTCTGTCTCGCACCGCCCGACAGCTCTCTGTGCACTCTGGGGTTACCTACTTGTTTTCGGTCAACATCTTTCGTTATTATTTTTAATTATATCATTCTAATTTCTGTTTGTCAATAGTTTTGTTTCAATTCCATTTGCACATTTCTTGGTTTTTTATCTTTTTTCGAGCAACGAAAGGATGGGATAATGGTCGGAATAAGGCGCGGTTGGCATAGTGGATTGCAAAATGCGAAGGGAGGGAGCAACAAAAATGTTGTCAATACCCTCCCCTGTGCTATAAAAACTGCCAAATTCGTTGCAGTTGGAGACAAGGCATGGCGGAAAAGCAGAAAACTCCTTTGCATCTGCCGTATTAAAGTCCCCAGTGAGTACAAAATACTCGGATTGGGCAAGGCGTGCGCCGATTTCCTGCAGTTGTGTTGCGCGAAGCTTTTGTGATTCATATGAGGTATGCGTATTGAAAAAGTCGATGCTACCCCATTCTGTTTTGATCACGGCACAAGCGAGCACGCGAGGCTCCTCGTTACCCGAAAAAAGAGGGATTGCTTGTGCACACAAAATGGGATAACGACTAACAATGCCAATACCGTATTCGCCGCCGTCAAATTCCATCGCTTTTGCAAAATAGGTGTAAGGATACGAGCCGCCCTCAGCAATTTCCGCAAGGACATTCACACCGCACATTCTTCGTGTGCCAACGTCTATTTCTTGTAACCCTGCTATATCAACGCAAGCATTTGACAACAGCTTGCCGATGCAAGCAATATTTGCGGGGACGTCTCCCCCGTGGCGCACATTGTAGGTGGCAATACACAATTCTTTTTTCATTTTGCCGCTCCTTTATTTTTCTTTAACGTCATTATATCACGCAAGAGAAAACGTGTCAAGAGCGTGTGTTGCGGTGCGGCGCAAAATCTTCTTTCTTTTTCTTTTCTTCGCCTTTTCTCGTTTTTCTTCTTGACAAATGTCTTCCAATCCCGTATAATATAGTAAATGAAAAATTTGACCCCTCACATTTTTTGTGAGACGAAAGGAATCTTAGTATGGAAATGAAAGTTGTAAAATTCGGCGGATCTTCTCTGGCGGACGCCAATCAATTCCGCAGTGTTGCCGCAATCGTGGGTGCTGACCCCGCGCGCCATTACGTTGTTGCCTCTGCCCCCGGCAAAAGAAGCAAGGACGACGTTAAAGTAACCGATATGCTCTACCACTGCTATGATCTGGTTCGTCAAGGAAAAGATATCGGTGAATACTACAAAAATATTTGCGACCGCTATAACTCTATCATCGAAGACCTCGGTCTTGATTTTGATATTTCGGGCGAGCTGGAATATATCCGCAACGCCATTGAGCATTACTCCGGCCGAGACTTTGCCGCCAGCCGCGGTGAGTATCTCAACTCTCTCATTTTGGCTAAATATCTCAAATTCGATTTTATCGATGCCGAGTCGGTGATCTTCTTCCGTGAGAACGGCACGTTTGACGAAGAAAAGACCAACAGAATGATGCGCGAGGAGCTCAAAAAGCACCCTTACGCCGTCATTCCCGGCTTCTATGGCGTAATGCCCAACGGCACCATTAAGACCTTTAGCCGCGGCGGCTCGGATATTACCGGTTCCATCGTTGCTCGCGCCGCAGAGGCAGACCTTTATGAGAACTGGACCGACGTTTCCGGATGCCTTATGGCAGACCCGCGCATTGTTGACGATCCCCTGCCCGTCAGAACCATCACCTATCGCGAATTGCGCGAGCTTTCTTATATGGGTGCATCGGTGCTTCACGAGGATGCGATCTTCCCTGTTCGCTATGCGGGAATCCCGATCAACATTCGCAACACAAACGAGCCCTCCGCGCCCGGCACGATGATCGTTTCCGCAACCTCGGAATACGACAGCGAGCACGTCATTACGGGTATTGCGGGCAAGCGCGGATTCTCGGTCATTCATATCGAAAAGGATATGATGAACTCCGAGATCGGCTTCGGTCGCCGTGTGCTCGACGTGCTTGAGGACAACGACATCTCCTTTGAGCATCTGCCCTCCGGCGTTGACACGATGAGCGTCATCGTTTCGAGCAGTAGCATTAAGGACGAATTTAAGCGTGAGCGTATCCTCTCCTCCGTCAACAAACGCGTCAGACCCGACAGCGTGGTGATCGAGGACGGCTTGGCACTCCTGGCAGTCGTAGGTCGCGGTATGGTAAAGGCAAAAGGTACCGCCGCGCGCGTGTTCTCTGCCATCTCTAACGCAGGTGTGAACATCCGTATGATCGACCAAGGCTCGAGCGAGCTGAATATCATCATCGGCGTCGAGGAACACGACCTCGAAAAAGCAGTGAATGCTATTTACCATGAGTTTGTAAAATAAGAATTTTCAAGGGGGAACTTTTTGCAAAAAGTTCCCCCTTTGACCCCCTCAAAAACTCTCTAACAGTAAATCACTAAATAGAGTTGTTAGTTTTCGGATAGACAGTCGGCGCGAGCGCAACGCTCGCTTTGGCTATCGCGAGCGCGTGGGTAGCGAAGCGGCGCGAACGGAATGAATGACAGTCCGGTGGACTGTCAGAACGTGAG
>JAZNZC010000016.1:0-2545 GCA_045594745.1 Eubacteriales bacterium | reverse complement strand
CTCATTGTAATCGTCGATAACAATCGCCGGTTCTTCCAGGCTGTAATCCACCATCATATAAAGATCATTTGATGGATACATTTCTGCATCGAGGAAGAAATAGAGATAGCCCTCGTGAGGCAGTCTGCACTCGGGGTCGAGATCCTTGATGTCGGAGCATCGGATCTGCGCAAAGAACACGCCGTCATCGGGATAGGGCTCTCCCATCGACTCGGGCAGACAAGGTCTTCCGAAGAACTTGCTACAGCTCTCGTCGATTTTTTCATCTGCCTCGACCTTTCTTACCTTCATTGCGATTGCATAATCGGCGTTTTTGGCAAGGTCGATCAATTCAAAGTCGAATACCATATTGCAGCCCTTGATCTCGCACTCTGCGTGAGCTTTGCCGTCAATAAAATCATAATAATGACCGTAAAAATATTCAACCTTACCGTTTTCGGTAAATCCAAGGGAAGTCATATTGTATCCGGTGTCACCGTCGAGCCATACGTTCGTGTTAAAGGGGGCAACAGCAGGAAGGCTTACGTGTTCGCCTTTTTTATAGGGCACAACAGCGGTTGCCTCTGCCACTACGGTTCCGTTCTTTTCTACCTGTTTGCCTATAACCTTAACAAATTTCTTGCTTTCCATTTTATCAATCTCCTTGTTTCTAAGTTTTAGTTTTTTCTTAGTCGAACATCATGTCGGGGTTCATCTGCTTTGGATTTCTCCAACGTATCTTCATTTCGCCAAAATATTGCTCCATCAGCTGCCAGCGCTGATAACCGCTGTGGAAGTCGCCTTCCTTATCGATCGCCGCTTCGACCTTCCACATAACCTCTTGGAGCTTTTCGGCAAAGCCCTCGGTAAATTCAACGGGATCGACCTTTAAGCTTTTCTCTCGGATACCTTCAAGTACAATGTGCGCATACTTGCCGTATTCCTTTTTGATCTCATCCTCGTCAACCTTTACCTGCATCGCTTTGGGGAATAACTGATTCATTCGGTAATACTTCCTCATAGCCTGAGCAGAATCCTCAAGATCGCCGTTATCCTTGGCAATCGTTGCTGCCTTTTTATAGCAGGTCATCGCCTTATCTCTTTGACGCGCCCTGTCATAATAATCGGCGGCTTCAAGATAAAAATTCTCTCGGGCTCTATACGGCATATCCTTCGATGCATCTGCCAGCAAAACCAGCTCATCTGCAAGGTGGGGATATGCAAAGAAATATCTGCATTTGGATTTTATCTTTATAAGCAAATAACAGAGAACCGCATACTCTTCATCGGGCAATGTGCTGCACTTTTCTCTTGTATCCTCTCCGAAGAAAAACACAAGCTCGGTTGGGATGTGATCGTTAGAAGTATTGTCCATAGCAAGATTATAAAAGTAGGGATAAATAGCATCAAATTCTTCGCCTACTATCTTTCCTGAAGCAATGATTGCTTCAAGGAGTTTTTTGCTTTCTGCCTCAAAGATATTAATATCATCACTTAGTTTCATGATGACATCCTTATAAGGGGCAATTTTCTCTACCTCACGAAGAAGCGTCTCGTTGTTTTCTTGTTTGATCCTCTCCAAGAATCTTTCATCGGTGAGTCGAAAGAGTGCGGTCTTAAGCTCACGCTGAACAGCAAAGTATGTCTTTTGGTAGTCAAACATAAAATCAAGCGTTTTGATTGCTTCATCGATCGCGGGCTCATCCCGATAAGTATTAAGGTGTGGATACTTTGTGTTTCGTTCCATTTCATCACTCCTCCACTGTAAATGCATACGAGAAACCGTAAGCGTTCGCCTCGTCTTTGAATGTTTCTTCATTTGAAAGAGAGACGGTCATTGTTTTTTCATTTGCGCGATACTTTGCATGTATCGTAACGATATCGCTCGTTTTTTGAATTACAGTCAGTTTCACTTCGCTATTTGGGGTATCAAGTTCTTTTCCTATGCATAGGGCTTCAAACTCCCATTCGCCGGATACGGTGTTTGATAGCATTCTGCCGCCCGAAAAGCCGTGTACTGTGTATGTATATGTAAGCTTCATATCAGTTAAATTTGATCCTCGGATTGAGTTCCTGGGGCGACTTCCAATCAATCCCGTAGTCCTTTTTTAAGATTTCCTTTTTTAGTCCGGCATACATATAGGCATTGCCACGAGTCATCTCGCCCCCCATTCTTTCAAGGATCTTCGCCTCAAGCTCGTCCTTGATCGCCTGGTATTCGGGTGTATCCTCAACAGGATCGTACTTGTAGTTTCTTTTGGTTTCCATTATCGCTTCCTCCTAATCGATCTCATCATCTTTTATGACTTTCTTTTTGCGATCAATCAAATCGCAGTGGTCTGCTTCGTAACCAAGATCGGAAACGGTTTCACCCGTTTCCTTTTCGTGATCATAGTAGTCTGCGTACTGCGTATACAGCTCTTTGTCGGGCTCAACACCGTACCCTACGCGCAAACAAAGCATTACCTTTCTTGCTGCGGGCAGACAACCTCTGAGAGCGCTTTTCTCAAGCAGGTGCCAGATGTATGTTGGATCCTTATCTTTATCCGACAGGAGCATCGTAATC
>JAZNZC010000015.1:0-21364 GCA_045594745.1 Eubacteriales bacterium | reverse complement strand
TGACAACAATCCTCCTAAGAACGCGCTCAACTGGAAGGGCGAAAAGTGGGATTACACCAAGTATGACAAGGCAGACAAGGTCAACACCTCCGGTGCGCACCCCAACTCTCGCTTTACCGCAATGGCTACCAACTGCCCTTGCATCTCCTCCGAGTTCAATAGCCTCAAGGGCGTTCCGCTCTCCGCTATCATCTTCGGTGGCAGACGTGCAAAGACCGCTCCCCTGGTTTACGAATCCCGCAACTGGCAGAACGGTACTTTCGTAGGCTCCATTATGGCTTCCGAGACCACCGCAGCAGCTGCAGGTGCCGTTGGCGTAGTTCGCCGCGACCCCATGGCTATGCGTCCCTTCGTAGGCTACGATATGGGTGACTACTTCCAACACTGGCTCAACATGGGCAAGAAGATCCCCAACGCTCCTAAGATCTTCCACGTTAACTGGTTCCGTACCGACGCTGAAGGTCACTTCATTTGGCCCGGCTTTGGCGATAATATGAGAGTTTTGATGTGGATCCTCGACCGTTGCGACGGTAAGGTTGACGCAGTTGAAACACCTATCGGCTTTGTTCCCAAGGCAGAGGACATCAACATTGAAGGACTTGAGGACGTTACCGTTGATACCATTCGCGAGCTGCTCACCATCGACAACGAGAGCTGGCTCGAGGACGTTGAAAATATCAAGGCGTTCTACAAGCAGGTTGGCGACCGCGTTCCCGCAGAGCTTTACGAAGAGCTTGCAATTCTTGAAGCTAATCTCAAGAAATAATTGATTGATAAAAATATGGTCTCCTTTCCGAGCGGAAGGAGACCATTTTTTTATTTAATTTTGTTTAGTTAATTGAACAGTCCCATCGGTGCAGATGACTTCGGTGGCTGGGATATCGAGATTCCACGAAAATCCAAAATCGATTGCGTTCCACTGTTCGACCGTACCCTCAAAAACAATATTTTCAAGATTGCTACAACCGTAAAAAGCATAACTGCCAATGCTCGTAACGCTATTAGAAATTGTAATACTTGTCAAACTACTACAATTCTGAAAAGCATGATAGCCAATCCCCGTAACGCTGTCGGGAATTGTGATGTTTGTCAGATTCCAACAACCCTCAAAAGCACTCTCACCAATAATTTTAACACTGTTGGGAATTGTAACGTTTGTAATAAGATTATTAAGGAAAGCCTGCGAGGCAATCCCCACAGTGTTCTCCCTTAACAATCCACCACCACCTTTTATCACCCACTTATCCACATAGATGATTTCATTTTCCTCTTCAAGCAATCTGTAACAACCCTCAAACGCCCACTTTCCGATGTATGTAATACTATCCGGTATTGAGATATTTTCAATGTTACTACAATTATAGAATGCTTTTTCATCGATAAAATCATCCCCTGTGATAATTACAGTTTTGAGTGAAGTGGGAACATATTGCTCATTCTCATCAGAGGTTTTAGCACCGAAGATGCTTCCAAACAAATGGCGATTATAACCAGAATCGTTACAGCCAACAAACGGTATGGTAATACTCTCAAGACTGTTGCAACCATAGAAAGCATGACCACCGATACTTGTTACTCTCTCAGGAATAACAATGTTTGTCAAACTACTACAACCATAAAAAGCATACCTACCGATATTTGTTACACTATCGGGAATGACAATGTTCGTCAAGCCGTTACAACCATAGAAAGCATACTCACTGATACTTGTGACCCCCTCGGGAATAACGCTGTTGTTGGAGCCTTGAATGAGTATGTTGCTCACTGTTTCAATCAAACAATTTCCATTACCGCTATGATATACAGGGTTCCCATCACCAACGATGATACCTGTTAAACCCGAGCAACCTCTGAACGCGTCTTTACCAATGCTTGTGACGTTATCGCCAATAACAATATTTTTGAGCGCGGTGCAATTCATAAACGCACCCCACTCAATATTTGTTACACTTTCGGGAACGGTAAACGATTCATCTGATTTACCTACGGCATATTGTATCAACTCCGTTCCGTCCTTGTTGTAAAGATCTCCATTTATCGATTTATAATATTCGTTAAATTCACGAACCACAATATCTTTAAGAGAAGTGCAACCCCAAAACGCATCAACACCAATCCATCCTACTGTGGGAGAGATGATAACGCTTGTAAGCGAGGTACAACCTTGAAATGCATACCGACCGATCTCTTGTACCCCAAAAGAGGTGACAACGCTTGTGAGCGAGGTACAACCTTGAAATGCATACTCACCAATACTTCTTACACCTGAAATGTTAATACTCGTTATAGAAGTACAGTCTTGAAAAGCATAATCGGCAATCCCCTCCACGATTTCTCCATTTGGAGCACAGGGAGGGATTACAATATCTGTATCGGTGCAAGATCCAATCCCTACAATAAAAACATATGGTAAGTCTCCGACAGTTCCAAAGGCAAGACCTTCGGACGGCTTCAATATACCAATCTCCTTTGCTTCAATTTCACCACATTTGCAATCTCTTTCTTGAAGACCCGAGACAATAGCGCAGGGATCTACAACGGTTCTCCATTCACCGTAACTATGGCCTGTAGGGTCTACTTTTTCAGGTTCTACCAAAGATTCTCCACATTCGGAGCAATATTTACCCTCCGTTGTTCCCCCCACAGTACACGTAGGTTCAACTGCCGGAATAATTTCGATGGTGTGAACGTGCGGTTCTTCACCCGGGTTATCTTCATTGGATGTGTCATCTTCGATTTTGCCATCGTCGGGGGGCGTATTATCGGGCTGATCATCATCTGGCTTACCGTCATCGGGCTTGCCATCATCGGGCTTGCCGTCATCGGGCTTGCCGTCATCGGACATGGTTGTTTCAACGCCGGTTCGCAGTTTGATCAACAGCTCGTCACAGGATGTCATCAATAGCATCACGATAGCCGTCAAGCAAAGCAGGATTGCGATTTTGAGAGTTCTTTTCATTTGCTTTTCCTCCTAAAATAAAAAAGTGCGTAGCCGAAGCTACGCACGAAAAATGTGTAGCTCCATTGCTACCACACAAATTGAATCTGAATGCTTACTCCAAGTATAGTTCGGGTGAGCGTACAGAAACGGAGCATACATTTTTACCTAAAAGCAAAAATGTACACTACACCCATAATACCTGAAGTAATTCAAAATATGTTTATTCAATTTGTGTGGTGCACTTATTATAACACAGTTTTTTGCATTTGTAAACCTTTTTTCAAAATTTGACATTGTTTTTATTCAAACTGGTTGAATGTTTTTTTCAAAAAGGTCTTGACAAGCGCGAAAAAAGTGGTATAATAGGGGCATAGTATTCAAAGGCGATGACCGGAAATTAAGTACAAACATTCCGCGTGCACAGAGAACTGCCGTTTGGTGCGAGGCAGTGACAGGACTGTTTTGGAAATACACTCCGCGAGCTTTGCATCGAAAGTCACAAGGGACAAGTAAGTTGCAACGGGTTGCTCCGTTACGGGCATAGGGTATGATGGTACCCGACGAGGTCTATCTTGTGAGGGATAGGCGAACAGAGGTGGTAACACGAAGTATATTCGTTCTCCGAGCATACGCTCGGAGGACTTTTTTGTTTTTGCCGACGAGGCAAAACGGAATATAAAAAACAAAGGAGGTCTATTATGGACACTATTATCATCACAGCTTTACTCGTCGTATTTTTTGCAATTATGATCGGCATTGGCATTTATTGTCGTAAGCATTCCACCGACGTTGGCGGATTTGTGCTTGGCGGACGCTCTATCGGCCCTTGGCTGACGGCATTCGCGTTTGGTACATCCTACTTCTCTGCCGTTATCTTTGTTGGATACGCGGGACAGTTTGGTTGGAACTTTGGTTTGGCATCGACTTGGATCGGTCTTGGTAACGCATTTATCGGTTCTCTTCTCGCTTGGGTGGTGCTTGGTCGCCGCACGCGTGTTATGACACAGCACCTCGGTTCACGCACAATGCCTGACTTTTTTGGCAACCGTTTTGGCTCGCCCGCACTCAAGATCGCAGCTTCCTGCATTACGTTTATCTTCCTCATTCCCTACACCGCATCTCTTTACAACGGACTTTCCCGTCTGTTCTCAATGGCGTATGAGGGCATTGACTACTCGGTTTGCGTAATTGTGATGGCAGCGCTGACGGGTGTTTACGTTCTTCTTGGCGGCTACGTAGCAACGGCTATCAACGATTTTATTCAAGGCATTATTATGCTTGTGGGTATCGTTGCGGTCATCGGCTCGGTGCTGAATGCGCACGGTGGTCTCAATGCCGCTATCGAAAAGCTCGCCACAGGCGAGAATGGCGGTTGGGAGTATGCTTCCTTCCTCGGAGCTGACCCTGTATTTTTGCTCTTTGTCGTCCTCTTGACCTCTCTTGGCACTTGGGGACTGCCGCAAATGGTTGGCAAGTTCTATGCCATTAAGGATGAGGATGCCATTAAGAAAGGCACCGTTATTTCTACCGTATTTGCCGTTATTGTTGCAGGCGGATGCTACTTCCTTGGCGGATTTGGACGTCTCTACAATGTGAGTGATGCGGTTGCAAAGGGTGACTTTGATGCTATCATTCCCACAATGCTTTCTACACTTCCCACGATTATTATTGCGATCGTTATCGTTTTGGTTCTCTCCGCTTCGATGTCGACACTCTCCTCTCTCGTACTGACGAGTAGTTCAACGGTCACGCTTGACTTCATTGCTCCCTTGTGCGAGAAGAAAAAGCCCTTGAATGAAAAGAAGCAGATGCTCTGCATCCGCGCGTTTATTGTGGTATTCATCGTCATTTCGGCAGTGATTGCCATTATGCAGTACCAAAACAAGAATATGCTCATTGCACAGATGATGGGTGTATCCTGGGGTGCGCTCGCAGGCGCGTTCCTCGCTCCCTTCCTCTACGGCTTGTACTGGAAAAAGACCACGCGCGCAGCAGTTGTTACATCCTTTGTGTTTGGCGTAGGTCTTGAGATCGTTCAACTCCTCATTTCGATGAAGGTATTCAGCGTTGCGAACATCCCCGTTCTTTCCTTCGTATTCCGCAATTCCCTCTTCTCGGGCGTATTTGCAATGGTGGGCGGATTGATCCTCGTTCCCATTGTCAGCCTGTTTACACAAAAGACAGCTCCCACAAACACCGACGAGATCTTCTCCTGCTACGAGCGCACGGCAACCGTTACCGTTACCGACTCGCTGGGTGAAGAAAAGAAATAAAAGAAAAGACACAAAAGCGGCTATCTTCGCTTGAAGATAGCCGCTTCTCTTTTTACTTTTTCTTTCTTGCTCTCCATTCGCTGGCGAGGATGGCGCAGACGCCGACGTTGGCGTAGCTCCCTTTGATGAGCATTGCCTCTCGTTGGATGCCCTCAAAGGTCATTCCCACCTTTTCCATCACGCGGCGTGAGGAGTCGTTGCCTTCCATAAAGCGCGCCTCGATGCGGTGGAGTCCAAGGTTTTCAAAACCAAACTCGATGACTTTTTCGAGTGCTTCAACGGCGATGCCGCGCCCCCAATATTCGGGGTTGAGGACGTATCCGACCTCGGCGCAGTCGTTGTTACAGTGAAAAGCGGTGAAGCCACAGGTACCTATCATTTTGCAGTCGGGCTCATAGACCACTGCCCAATCGTAAAACATCCCCGCCGAGTAGCGATTACCGAGGTATTCAAGGTACTCGCGTGTAAAGTCGCGGTCGGGATGCGGATTCCAAGTCAGATACTTGGTAACGTCGGGGCGAGAAGCGTATTCGTACATATCGGAAGCATCCGCCACGATCATTTTTCGGAGCGTCAGACGCTCGGTTGCAAGCTCAGGCAGGTGCGAGAAAACACGGTAGATCTTTTCTTTTTTCATTTCTTCACAGTCCTTCTTTTTTCTAAGCTTAATTATACCGAAAATCTCTCTCAAATGCAAGCGTTTTTGCAAAAAAATTATTACATAATTTTTCGCTTTCCCCTTTTATTTTGTAAATATGTGTGTTATAATATACTATATATAGTATTTTTTAGCCAAGAAAGGGGGAACGAGCAGTGGAATACATTATGAACGATGTGTTGTCGGGTGCTATCGTTCCCGTTTTGCTTGGAATGAGCACTGAAGCGAGCGAGACCGCTCACCGTATGTACCGCCGCCACGGCGTGATGTCGCACGTGTTTTGCGACAAGATCCCCATCGCTATGAGGCTCTCGCTTTGTATGAAATTTCATCGTATTCCAAAGACCGATGGTGAGCAGTTGATGCTTCAGGCGCTCACTGATTTTGCCGATCAGCTCGGCAATGCGGATCTGATTTTGTACCTCATCCCCTGCAATGAGCACTACACAAAAATTGTGTGGGATCACACAGAGGAGCTTGAACGCCGTTTTGTGATTGCCGACCGCGATGAGATGGATCGTGTTTGGTTTGGTGCACAGTCTGCACCTCTTGAGGAGGTGACAGCATGAAGCTTTGCACCTGTCTTGGCATTCTCGGTGGACTTGGACCGATGTCAACAGTCTATTTTTGTGAGCTGCTCAACCGCCACACCGCAGCAACTCGCGATGCCGACCACATCGATATGCTCATCAGCAGTAGGGCTACCACTCCCGACCGCACCGCTTACATCCTTGACAAGAGCGCACCCGATCCCCTACCAATAATGCTTGCGGAGGCTCACCGCTTGGAGCGTGCAGGCGTTGATCTGATCGTGATGCCCTGCAATACCGCGCACTATTTTTATGACGGTCTCTCGGCAAATTGCCAAGTGCCGATTTTGAACATTATTGACGAGACCTGCGCGCATCTTTCTCGCATCAAAACCGAGAAATTCGGTCTGCTTGCTACCAAGGGCACCATCCAATCGGGAGCTTATGAGCGTTTCTGCGCGCCGCGCGGATTGACTTGCATAACGCCCACCGAAGAAGAACAAGCTATTATTTCCAATATCATCTACGGGCAGATCAAAAAGAATCTACCTGCGGATATGGATGCGTTTTTGCGCGTTGTCAATTCCCTTTGTGCGCGCGGATGTCAAAAAATCGTACTTGGTTGCACAGAGCTCTCTCTCCTAAAAAAAGAGGGCTTGGATGACGAATTGTTTGTCGATTCTCTTGACGTTCTCGCTTATCGCACCATCCTTGCCTGCGGCAAGACACCTGTTGGCTTTCCCGCCTCGTTTGAAGGATCGGAGGTGGCACGATGAAGTCATATCTTCTGCTTGGTAAAACCTTCCCCTTTGAACACATTCCAGATTGTGAAATTACAACCCTGACCGATCACTCGGAAAAAACGAACGCCGAGAGCGTATTCGTTTGTATTCGCGGTCAGCGGTTTGACGGACATACTCTCGCTCCTCGCGCTTATGAGCGCGGTTGCCGCATCTTTGTGGCAGAAGAACCTCTTGACCTTCCCGACGATGCTTGCGTGCTTTTGACGAATAACAGTCGCAAGACCTTATCGGAGCTTGCCTGCACTCTTTGGGGAGACCCTTCGGGCAAAATGCACGTCATTGGCATTACGGGCACCAAGGGCAAAACCACCACCGCCACAATGCTCGCTCATATTCTCAATTCCGTGGGCATCCCAACGGGATATATTGGAACGAACGGCATCTGTTATGGCGCGGTGGAGCGTACCACTTCAAACACCACGCCCGATCCCTTGACTCTACAACAGACCCTATCGGATATGCACCGCTGCGGTATTCGCGCCGTTGTGATGGAGGTCTCCTCGCAAGGGCTGATGCAAAGCCGCGTGGCGGGTGTACAGTTTGGAACGGTCCTCTTTACAAACCTCTACCTCGACCACGTGGGAACAGCAGAACACCCCACCTTTGAACATTACCGCGCAACAAAGCATTCTCTCTTTACCGATTTTGCTTCTCAAAATGCGGTTTGGAATATCGACGATCCTGCAACCCCCTTTATGCGTATCGGCTGTACCGCTCTGCGGAATTTGACGATTTCGGGTCAAGAAAACGCCGACTATTTGGCACAAAACACGCGTCCCCTACGCGATGAAAACGGATTGTATTCTCTCTTCCGTTTGATTACAGAGGACAAGGAAATTGAATGTCGCCTGCGTTTGCTGGGTGAGCACAACGTCTACAATGCTCTCTTGGCCGTGGCTGTGGCGAACGGCGTTTTCCAAGTCCCCTTGCATATGACTGTCGCCGCGCTTGAAAAGCTGGCCATTCGCGGCAGAGCCGAGTGTATTCCTCTGCCAAATGGCGCTCTGTGTGTCATCGACTATGCGCACAATGGTGAGAGCTTGCGTCATTTGCTCACATCCTTGCGTGTTTATCAGCCTTCGCGACTGATTTGTCTCTTTGGCTCGGTGGGTGAGCGAACGCAAATCCGCCGTCGCGAGCTTGGCGAGGTTGCCCGTGATTTTGCTGACCTCTCGATCTTAACCTCGGACAACCCCGGAACCGAGGATCCGATGCAGATCATTGACGAGATCGCCGCGGCATTCGGCGACAAACGAAAAGCTTACATCAAAATTCCCGACAGAACGGATGCCATTCGCTGTGCGGTGTCCATCCTGCAACGAAATGACATTCTCGTGCTTGCCGGAAAAGGACACGAGGAGTATCAACTCATCGGACGCGAAAAGCTTCCCTTCTCTGAGAGGGAGATCATTCGCGACGTTCTGGAAAGTGATCCCATTCTATTACTGAAATAAAATTTTAAGGAGGCGCTATGGCACGTTTGGTTTTTCACATCGACGTTAATAGCGCCTTTCTTTCGTGGGAAGCGACAAGGCGCGTTAAAGACGGCGAGGCGGATATTCGTCTGATCCCATCCGCCATTGGCGGAGATCGAGAAAGCCGACGCGGTGTCATTTTGGCAAAGTCCATTCCCGCAAAGAAATACGGCATTAAAACAGGAGAGCCCATTGCTATGGCGCTACGGAAATGTCCGCACCTTTATATTGCAAAGCCTGATTTTTCGCTTTACAGCCAATGCTCGCACGCCTTTATGGATATTTGCCGCAAATATGCGCCTGTGGTAGAGGTCTACTCGATTGATGAGTGCTTTTTGGATATGAGCGGTACGTCAAGGCTCTATCCCGACCCGATTGAAATCGCAAAGACAATTAAGAATGAAATTCGCGACTCACTCGGTTTTACCGTGAACGTGGGCATCGGCTCGAACAAGCTCCTTGCCAAAATGGCAAGCGACTTTGAAAAGCCCGACAAGATCCACACGCTCTTTACCGAGGAGATCCCCACAAAGATGTGGCCGCTCCCCGTTGAGGCACTCTTCTCGCTCGGTCACTCTGCCGCAGAACGTCTGCACGGTATGCACATTCGCACCATTGGCGAGCTCGCCGCTACGGATGTGGCTGATCTGCGCGCGGTATTCGGTATTAAGATGGGAGAGCATCTCCACCGTTATGCCAACGGCATTGATACCTCGCCCGTACTCGCGGAATCGGAAGAAGCCAAAGGCTATGGCAATTCCACGACCTTGGCAAAAGACTTGACCACTGCCGAGGAAGCCTATCCCATCTTGCTCTCCCTTGCTGACAGTTGTGCTTCGCGTATGCGGAATGACGGGCAAAAAGCCACTTGTGTATCAGTTACCATTCGTGACACTGCATTTCGCGACCGCTCGCATCAACAGCATCTTTCGCACGCGACGGATATCACATCCGAGATCTACGAGGTCGCCTGCCGATTGTTTGATGACCTTTGGGATAGAAAAATGCCCTTGCGCTTGCTCGGCGTATCTCTTTCGCAACTCACTCGTGAGGATGCGGCACAGCTTTCGATGTTCCCCGACCCGAAGCGCGAGCGCGAGCAGGAGCTTGACCGCTTGATTGACGGGCTGCGCCACCGTTTCGGCTCGAGCACCATTGTTCGCGGCTCGATTATAGAGCAAAGCCGCCACGTTGGCAAAAAACACAAGGCGGCGCTTGATTTAGAAAAAGAAGAATGATATTTCCCTCTTCGGTGGAAAATATCATTCTTTTTTTGCTATATTTTAATGATTTATCTCATAAAATTTAATTATTATAAGGAACATACGGCAACATAGCATAAACAAGTACAGGTGGAATGATGGGGAGATACATCAAGAAAGCATATAGCCCTGTGTTTGAATACCACAATGCCGCTGCTATAAACGGTAACATTGCAACAAGGTACCAAGCCGAGAGCTTCTTTCTCAATCGCGCCTTACAGTGAGGACATCGAATAACACCTTTACCATCCATCAACTTGGTCTTGACAAGCTCGCCGGGTGTTCTGGAGAAACTTTGCTTCAACAATTGATATTCGGTAATAGGTTGATGGCATACCGGGCACTTTTTCATATATATCCTCCTTGTTAGATTTAATGTGCTTTTATATTATAGCATATATATTAGATATTGTCAAGAAAAAACCAGCACTTCAAAATTTTGTGGCAAAGCCTATGCGAGGTGAATAAATGAAAACAAGGGCAAAAGAGATTTTTTGGAATGCGATGCTACTGACGGCAGCGTCGCTCTTTATGCGAACCGTTGGCGTGAGCTTTCAAGTGGTGGTATCGGGACGCGTGGGCGCAGAGGCGATGGGGCTGTTCTCTATTCTGTCGGGAGTATATGGCTTCGCCTTGACCTTGGCGACCTCAGGCATCCATCTTGGCGTAACGCGCATGACGGTGGAAGCGATGGAAAGCGGAAACCGCGCGCGCGTAGGTGGTATTTTGCGACGTGCGACGGCGTATGCCATCTTTTTTGGCTCACTTGCGTCTGTTTTGCTGTTTTCTTTGGCGGAACCGATTGGAAAGTTTTGGCTAAAGGATGCGCGAACCATCTCCTCATTGCGACTTTTGGCAATTACGCTACCGCTGATTGCACTCTCCTCGGCGTGGAGCGGGTATTTTTCGGCAATGCGTCGTGTTTGGAAAAATGCGGCGGTGCAGGTGTTTGAACAAGCCATCAAAATTGGCGTGACGATGTATCTTTTGGCTTTTTATTTTGCAAAGGATGTTGAAAGTGCCTGCCGCATCCTTGTACTTGGCGGAGCGGTTGCCGAGGTCTTTTCTTTCATTTTGGAGTGGATCTTCTATCGGCTTGATCGGCGGCGGCATCTTGGACGAAAGATTTTTCATCAAGCGGGGGATGGCAAAAAGCTGCTTTCCATTACGCTCCCCATTGCCGCAACGACCTATATCCGTTCCGGACTTGTTACCCTGCAACACATTCTCATTCCCGAAGGGTTGCGCCGCAGCGGGGCTTCACACGCCGCAGCTCTAGTGGCTTACGGCAGTATTCAGAGCATGGCGCTTCCCGTCATCCTCTACCCTGCCGCCCTGATGTATTCCTTTTCGGGATTGCTCGTTCCCGAGCTTGCCGAGGCAGAGGTACACGACCGTCGGCGGCACATCCACTATATGATCTCACGTGTGTGGTCGCTCTCGCTTCTCTTTTCATTCGGCGTGGCGGGAGTGCTCATCTGCTTTTCGCAAGAGATCGGCGCGGCGCTTTACCCAAACTCTGAGGCAGGATATTACATTCGCATTCTTGCACCTCTCGTTCCCATTATGTATCTTGACACCGCCACCGACGCGATGATGAAAGGGCTTGGCGAGCAGCTACACTCGATGAAGATCAACATTGCCGATGCCGCGCTCTCTGTTGTGTTGGTACTTCTTCTGATACCGCGCTTTGGCATTTGGGGATACGTGATCACCATTTACGTCTCGGAGCTTTTCAACACAGTTTGCAGTATTACGCACCTTTTGATGATCAGCCGCACACCCGTCAGGCTTTGTAAATGGGTCTACAAGCCGCTATTTTGCATTGTGAGTGCCACGGCTGTTGTTCGATTTTTGTTAGAAAAGAGTTCGTGGCGCATCGATTCTGCCGCACTTTCGATCATTCTGCACGCCGCGGCGGTGATTTTGGTGTATCTTGCCCTCTTGCGTTTGACACGTGCGGTGGAAAAAGAGGACGTGCGGTGGGTGAAGGGGTTGTTTTCTTTTCCAAAACATCAAAAACACGAGCGAAGCACTTGCAAACCGCAGACTGATGTGATATAATAGGTCTATACAAAAAATTAAGGAGTTTATTTTATGAAAAAGATCGTAGTACTGCTATTGATTTTGTTGCTCACATTCCCCTTGGCAGGGTGCTTTAGAGAGAACGTTGTTTTGGATGAAATCAAGACATATCAGGTCACATCCGAAATTCATTCGCTCGATATTTCTATCAATGCCGCGGATTTTACCATCGAATATAGAGACACCTTTGGTGTGGAGAGCAATTTGAAATATCTTTCCGTCACCGAGAAAAATGGCGTATTGACCATTGTTGATCAGCCAAAAGGTAACAGTAACTACAACAATGCAAAACTCACGCTTTACATTCCAAGAGATACCGTATTTGATGATATCAGTATTGAGACCGGTGCCGCGAAAATGACTGCCGAAACACTTTCTACTGCGTCGCTCAAATTCAGATTGGGCGCTGGGGACGTGAGCATCAAGCAACTGAATGTCACCTTTCGTGCAGACATTGAGGGCGGTGCCGGCGAGATCACCGTGGCAGGGGGCACGCTGAACAATCTCTCTTTGGAGATGGGTGTGGGTGAATTGAATATGACCGCTGCCCTACTTGGCAGAAATGAGCTTGATTTTGGCGTTGGCGAATCTAACCTGACTGTGCTCGGTAGCAGGAGCGACTATCGAATCGATATTGAAAAAGGACTTGGAGCCGTTACTGTTGACGGCGAAAAGGTGACGGATTTTGGCACAAGCGGAAACGGTCAACATTCTTTGGAGATCGAGACCGGTATCGGCGCGGTCAACCTGAACTTTCAGAAAACTGAATAACCCCAATAGCATAAAAAGGTCGAAGCACTGCAATGGTTGCTTCGACCTTTTTTGTTATTCTTCTTCGTCTTCCTCGTGCTTTTGCGTCAGTTGCGCTTGCAGCATCATATCCTTGACCTTCATAAGGCGCGTAGTGTTGCCGCGCTCGTTTTCGTCAAGCTTCATCTTGATGGTCTTGATGGTCTCAAGATACTGCGGCATCAGGATATATTCGAGTGCATTGACGCGTCGGCGTGTGCGTTCGATCTCCTCGGCAAGGAGCTGTGCCGTTTTTTCAAGCTCCGCAAGACGGATGAGGTCTTCGAGAATGTCGTTCAGCTCACGCAAAGAGGAATCCAATTCTCCCGAGGTGAACGCGAGGCCGTAGTTATAGCTATCGCTTCCCCCCTCGGCGTGCACGCGCAGGTGAAACACGGGAACCGTGACGCTCATAATGTTTTTGTATTCGACGGAGAGCTCGCCCTCCTTTTTGGGACAGATGAGGGCTTCCTCCAGCATTTTGGGGCTTGTGAGTGCGCTGGCGACCGTGTAAGATTGATACACCTTGCCAAGGGCTGCTTCCACGCGCTCGCGCAAAAGCTTATCCTCGCGCACGACGTCGAGGAATTGCTTCATCAATTCGTCTCGCTTATCCTTGAGCAGCTTATGACCCTTGCGTGCGGTTTGGTAGCGCGTTTGAATACGCTTCATTTCCATACGCGTTGGGTTGACTCTCAACTCGGCCATGTTCGTCTGTCACCTCTCTTTCCGATAGAATTGCCAAAAAGCATTATGCTTTCTTCGGCCAGTATTTTTCAATCATTTCAGGCTTAATGCGCTTCATTTCGCTCTTGGGCAAAATGGAGAGCAGCTCCCAACCAAGATCCAAGGTTTGTTCGATGGAACGGTTTTCTTCAAAGCCTTGGTTAATATATCTCGCTTCAAATTCGTCTGCGAACTGTGCGTAGAGACGGTCGATGGGAGACAGTGCGGCTTCGCCCAAAACAACCATCAATTCCTTTGCCTCTTTACCGCGCGCATAGGCGGCGAAGAGCTGGTTCAAGGTTGCGGCGTGGTCCTCGCGGGTTTTGCCCTCACCGATACCCTTATCCTTGAGACGGGAGAGGGACGGCAGAACGTCAACGGGCGGCATATAGCCCTTGCGGTACATCTCACGCGAGAGAATGATCTGTCCCTCGGTGATATATCCTGTCAAGTCGGGAATGGGGTGGGTCTTGTCATCCTCGGGCATTGTGAGGATCGGGATCATTGTGATCGACCCCTCGGATCCCATTTTGCGTCCTGCGCGCTCATACATCGTTGCGAGGTCGGTGTAAAGGTAGCCGGGATATCCGCGGCGACCGGGAACCTCCTTACGCGCGGCGGAAACCTCACGCAAAGCCTCGGCGTAGTTTGTGATGTCGGTGATGATGACCAGCACGTGCATATCGCACTCGAATGCGAGATACTCTGCGGCGGTGAGTGCCATACGGGGCGTGGAAATACGCTCGATGGCAGGGTCGGATGCGAGGTTGATAAAGAGCACGGTACGGTCAATGGCACCGGTGCGCTTGAAGTCGGAAATAAAGAAGTCTGCTTCCTCAAAGGTGATACCAACAGCTGCAAAAACAACTGCAAATTTATCATCGGCATTTCTTACCTTTGCCTGACGTGCGATCTGCGCTGCAAGATTTGCGTGCGGCAGACCCGAACCCGAAAAGATGGGCAGCTTTTGTCCACGAACGAGGGTGTTAAGACCGTCGATGGTGGAAACACCGGTTTGAATGAACTCGGAAGGATAGTAGCGTGCGGCGGGATTGATAGGCGTGCCGTTGATATCCAGTGTTTTTTCGGGAATCAGACGTGCGCCACCGTCGATGGGCTCGCCCATACCGTTGAATACTCTGCCGAGCATATTTTGCGATACAGGGAGCTCTACGCCGTGTCCCGTAAAGCGAACTTTACTGTCGGCCAGGTTGATGCCTGCGGCAGACTCGAAAAGCTGTACCAGCACGTTGCGGCCGTTGACCTCAAGCACGCGACAGCGGCGAACCTCGCCGTTCGGCAATTCGATCTCGCCAAGCTCGTCATATTTAACGCCCTCGACCTGTTTTACAAGCATAAGAGGACCCGCAACTTCTTCGATGGTTCTATATTCTCTGATCATTGCTCTGCCCTCCTTTAGTCGTTTTCAACGCCCGCGATCAGCTTATCCAGCTGTGCGGCGATCTCAGCCTTAATGGCTTTGAATTCATCCTGATAATTATCGTTTTCAACCGTCTTTGCACGTGCAATTCTTTCGTGTACAGGCAAAGAGCAGATATCCTCGATGTCAGCACCTGCTTCGATTGCTTTGCGTGCACGATCCTCATAGGTGAAGATCATATCCAAAATGCCGCACTGCTTATCGAGAGGTGTGTAGGAGTCGATATCCAGGAATGCGTTTTGTTGCAAAAAGTCCTCTCTGATGGACTGTGCCACGTCAAGCGTGAGACGGTCTGAGGGAGAGAGCGCATCCATACCGACGAGCTTAACGATCTCTTGCAGGTCTGCTTCGATCTGCAGGGTCTTGAGGCAACGTGCGGTAAAGTCCATCCAAGATTTGGATACATTTTGAGTAAACCAGCCCGACAGACGGTCGCGATAGAGCGAATAGGAGTTGAGCCAGTTGATTGCCGGGAAGTGACGGCGATATGCAAGGGATGCATCGAGTCCCCAGAAGACCTTAACGATACGCAAGGTTGCCTGCGTAACGGGCTCGGAGATGTCACCGCCCTGCGGAGAAACCGCACCGATAGCAGAAAGTGCGCCCTGTCGTCCGTCGGAGCCGAGGCACACGACCTTACCTGCTCTCTCGTAGAACTGTGCCAAACGAGAGGTGAGGTATGCAGGGTAGCCTTCTTCACCGGGCATTTCCTCAAGACGTCCCGACATCTCGCGCAGCGCCTCTGCCCAACGGGATGTGGAGTCTGCAATTACGGCTACGGAGTAACCCATATCGCGGAAGTACTCGGCTATGGTAATACCCGTATAAACCGATGCCTCACGTGCGGCAACCGGCATATCGGATGTGTTTGCGATGAGAATGGTACGCTCCATAAGGGAACGTCCGGTTTTGGGGTCGGTCAGCTCGGGGAATTCGCGCAAAACGTCGGTCATTTCGTTGCCGCGCTCGCCGCAACCGATATAGACGACCAGATCTACGTCACTCCACTTTGCAAGCTGATGCTGAACGACAGTCTTACCCGAGCCGAAAGGACCGGGAACGCAAGCCGTTCCTCCCTTTGCAATCGGGAAAAGCGCATCGATAACACGCTGACCTGTGATCATCGGGTCAACGGGGGGGAGTTTTTCGCGATAGGGACGCGCTACACGAACAGGCCACTTTTGAATGAGTGTGATGTTCTCGATGGTGCCGTCCTCGTATTTGATCTTACCAATGCGGTCGGTGACCTTAAAATCACCCTCGCGCATTTCAACAATGGTTCCCTTTGTTTTGGGCGGAACCATAATTTTGTGCGTGATGACCTCGTTTTCCTCAACGGTACCGTAAATATCGCCGGGGCCTACCTTATCGCCGAACTTAACGGCGGGAACAAAGTGCCATACGCGGTCTCTGTCAAGCGCGGGCACGTCGATGCCGCGTTGCAGATTGGAGCCATATTTTTGACGGATGTGCTCCAGAGGACGCTGGATACCGTCGTAGATGTTGGAGATCAGACCGGGGCCAAGCTCAACAGACAAAGGCGCTCCCGTAGAGACGACCTTATCGCCGCGGCCGATGCCTGCGGTCTCCTCATATACCTGAATGGATGCGCGGTCGCCGTGCATTTCGATGATCTCACCGATGAGGTTCTTCGAACCAACGCGCACGACGTCGAACATATTTGCATTTCTCATACCCTCGGCAACCACAAGGGGGCCCGAGACCTTTAGAATTTTTCCTTCTACCATTTTGATGATGAACCTTTCTTACTTTGTCAGTCAGGCACTCATTCCTTAAAAAGGATATCAGCACCTACCGCGCGCTCCACAGCGGAACGGATGTTGTTCATTCCGTAACCGGTAGAGCCGCCCTGCCCCGGCAGAGAGATTACTGCGGGCAATGGCATATCTTTATAACGATTCATTTCTTCTTCGATCTGCACAGCATAATTTTCGGTGATAAAGATGGTGGCATACTCACCGCTCTTTGCCATTGCGTGCAGTTTTTTGCCCGCTTCCTCGGCGCTACTGACGTCCTCGACCACAAAGCCGAGAGCCATAAAACCCAGCACCGTGTCACGGTCTCCGATAATTCCAATTTTATACATAGCTATCACGAATCCTTTCGCGAATAGTTGCAGTTGCGATTCCCGCCTCTTTGCCCGAGAGCAGGATGCGCAAATTCTTGACCTCGTACTCGTGCGCTGCCAAGAATCCGATCATAACCTCGAGTCCGTCGGGTACAAATCTGTTTTCCAAAATCAGCGACATCCAATAGTTGTCGGCAAGCTTTTCGGCACTGCTGAGTGCTCCGTCGCTCTTGGCAAAGTTCTCTGCAAATGCGGAATACTCTGTATAGCGCAAGAACTCCCACAGAGCATCCTCACCACTTGTCAAGCATTCGCTCATACGCTCGCGCGCAAGCTTTCCTCCCTCGAGGAATGCATCGGCAAAGAAAACCTTACCAACTTCCCCACTCTTCATGCGAAGAATGCGCAGAGCTATCATCACGTTGAGCAGATCGATTCTTGTTTGCACCAAACGAATGACAAACGCCTCGCCCGATGCATTTGCAGAATTGAGCATATCGCGCCAGCAAGCCTTGTCCAAAATCAGGTCGATCACTTGCGGATTTTTGGTTTTTGCGTATTCATCCATCGCAGCTTGTGCAGATTCACACAGAGCGGTGGGAAGCCCTTCATAATTGCCCGTCTTTACCATTTTGACGATATCCGACGCGGGGAGCGTACCGAAATCGAAAAGCATAGAGGTGGGGTCGATGCCGCGGATGAAAGCTTTTTGTGCGGCTTTGAGGTTATTGCAGTCGTATGGATAGAGCCACAGACGGAGTGCATCCGAATCGGGGGCGAGCTCGCTTATGCGATCATAAGCGCCTTTGAGAATTCCCAAAAGCGTCTCCTCGCGCATCGGTTTGCCATCCTCGCTGTTGCGAACGATATTGACACCCCAATCGGCAAGAAGTGCCCAAGCCTCGTCGGTGGTTTTGGTATTCAGCAATCGCTCGATGCGCTCGCGCCCGATGATTGCGTTTTCCAGTGTGCGTATATTGGCACTGCCAAATAAATAGTCAGCCATTACTCCCGCACTCCTTCTTCTTATGCTTTTACATCGAACAGCGTGCGTGCTACCTCGGATTCGAGGCTCTCGCGCAGCTGTGCGAAGAGGATTGAGAGCGAGCAGTTGGATTCGACGTTTCCGCAACGCAGAACAAGACCAGCGTCAATGTTGGCGGTCTGCGCAGAAAGCGTCAGACGAGAAAGCTTTTCGGAAGATACCTTGCCCGAAAGATGCTTTTGCACGCCCTCAATGACAGCTTTGCCGCAACGATCGCGGTCACGCTGATTGAAAACGACCTCATAGCATTCGGGGGCAAGAGCCTCCTCCTCGCCATAGAGGGTGCGACTTGTCTCCTCGGATTCAAATTGCTCGAGGAGAGCCGCGGACAACAGTCCTATGAGAATTTCGTTGTATTTTCCAAGTTCCAAATTGCGCGTTTGCTCAAGAACGCCTGCAAAAACGCCATCGATAAGGTCGCTTTTGGTTTGCAGGAGCAGATTGCGCTTGGATGTTGCCGCTGTGCTACGGATGCGTGCAACGTATTCCATTCCTCCCTTTTCGGCTTCCGTCGAGATTTCGGAACGGATCTTTTCGGCACGCTCGGCGTATTCGGCGTTGATACGGTCACACTCCGCCTCGGCGTCTGCCAAGATCTTATCGGCTTTGGCTTGCGCCTCGGAGAGGATCTTATCGGTGATTTTATTCAGTCCGTTAATTGCCATTGCGGGCTAACTCCTTTTTGTTTTCGGGTGTTAATGAATTAAAGAACGAGCAGGATGGAGATGAGCAGTGCAAGAATTGCGTAAAGCTCAACGAAGGATGCCGAAATAACTGCCTTACCAACAGCCTCGGGCTTCTTTGCAAGAACGGAAACGCCTGCTGCAGCCACTTCGCCCTGCTTGAGTGCGGAATACCAACCACCAAATGCAATGGGAAGAGAAGCGAACACATAGTAGAACCCTTCAGCAACAGTGAGGTTAGCAGTGCCGCCCATAATGCCGCTGAACACGATGATCAAAAATGCTACAACCATGCCGTAGATGCCCTGCGTCATAGGAAGTGCTTGGAGCAGCATAGATTTACCATACTTTTGGGGTTCCTCGCAAATAAGACCTGCGGTGGCTCTTGCAACCATATTAACTGCCTTTGCAGAACCGAAGCCCGGAAGAACGACTGCGAGTGCAGCACCCAAAATAGCCAGGTTATTACCTGTAAAAAGACCCTTAATGAATTCCATTGTTTTAATCTCCTTTTTGTTTTTTATTTATTGATTTACATTGGGTACGAATGAAGTGTCTTCCGAATATTCCTCTGCCGGAAGTGCAGGTTTGAACGCCTCGCCGCCATCCTCGTAGAATTTACCGAAAAATTCGATATATTGCAGACGTGCCGCGTGCACGAATGTGCCAAGCAGGTTGATGGCAAGGTTGAGTCCGTGTCCGAGTATCATAATGATCAGCATAAAGATGAAGCCGATGGGACCGGACGAGCCCATACTTGTGAGCATATTGATAACCTGTGCAATAACACTTGCCACAAGTCCGAGTGCGAGTATGCGAGAGTAGGAGAGCAGGTCGGATGCAAAGCTGATGAGCGAATAAAGACCGCCCAAGCCCTTAATGAGCCAAGAGAAGAAGGTCCTCTGCCCTACTCCCTTAAGGAGCAGGATCATTGCAATCCCCGCTACCATCACCCAAAGACCAACGTCTGAGAGCGTTTGCAGCAATGCTTGCGTTTGCGGTGCGAGGGGCTCGGCAGAAATCATTCCTGCCGCTGCAAGGGGTGCCATCATATCCACACCTGCAAACATTACCCAATAGGGGACGTTCTCACAAAGTGCTACGATGGGGTTTCCCTTCTTCCAAGTTTGCACCATATTCACCGCCATACCGGCAATGAGATGGATCTCGCCCATTCCGAGTGCTACAAACAGGAACGGAATGGAAGCGCTCACGGGGTTGAAGAACACACCGTTGTTGAAGAAATGTCCGATGGGTGTGTTTTGGGCTTGTCCACCGAATTTTTCGGGGAAAAAGTTGTTCATAATAGCAACAGGCAAATCGCCAAACCATCCGCCAAACAAAACACCCATAATCATACAGGATATTCCGCAGTAGCCAAACATCAGCATCATACGCCTCAGTCCCTCTTTGGGATTGAGCAGCTTGACGCCGCCAAAGCAAGCCAGCACCAAAAGCAGTCCGTATCCCACGTCGGCAAACATCAAGCCGAAAATAATGAAATAGAAGATACTCATAATAAGCGTGGGATCGAATCCGCCATATTTGGGATACGAATACATCTCGATGACCCATTCAAAGGTCGACGAGAAGGGATTGTTGCGAAGCAGTACGGGAACCTCGTCGCCCTCTTCGGGCTCGGAGATCTCACACGCACATTCAAACGCAGAGAGTCCCGTAAGGACTTTTTCCTCTGCCGCTTCGGGGAACCACCCTGCCAGCACGATGCAGTTATGCGTGCAATACAATTTTTGCTTTTGCAAGCAAATATTCAAATTGGTCGCCTCAACGTCATACAAGACCTCGATATCGTCCAAAGCGTCGGCAAGATCCATTAAATCTTCGGTAATGCGGGACTTCTCGTCCGCAAGTGCTACTTGTTGCTGCTCCAATGCATCGTAAGCAGCTTGCGCTGTTGTAGAGATATCGGAAAAGCTGACCTTGAGGAAATCACACTTGGCGAGAGCCGCTGTAACGGCTTCCTCGTCCTCGCGGTGATAGGTGACGGCAAGATACTGTGCTTTGCCGTCGTCAGAGACGTCCTCGACGTATGCGCCTGCCGCCTCCAATGCTTCATAGTTGTATAATTTGACCGAACAGCTTCCCAGCTGCATAGCCGTGTGCGCCGAGCCCGCCTCGTTTAAGGGAGCGTCGTAATTCAACCAAGGAACAAGGGATTGCATAACGGTCTCTACCCGCGTTTGCTCGGCTGTGATCTCGTCCATACGAGTTTTTGCCGCAAGCGTACGCTCGACCGCAAGCCAAGCACGCTCTGCCCTGCCGTCGGCAACAAATGCCGCACGGTCAAGCCTTTGAACGCGGCGACCGATGCCACCACGCCGTGTGCTATATTTAGCTAAGCGCGGCATTGCCGCCTCAATGTGGGCTATGCGTTCCTTGATCTCGGTTTGTCGTCCATCGCTTTCAATGCGTTCAAGTGCAAGCTCTCCCGCCTCCGGGATAGAGCGTTGGATCTGGACACATTTGAGGTGGAGCATCCTGCGTACAATGGCGTCTGCGTCGCTCTCGTGAGCTAAGACGGTCAGTTTTTTCATTGTACTTAT
>JAZNZC010000014.1:0-4394 GCA_045594745.1 Eubacteriales bacterium | reverse complement strand
ATATCCGCTTGACCAATCTCATCAAGCCGCTGATGGATATTGTAGACAGCGGACGAATCGCATTTACCCCCGCCGTGGAGCTTTCCTATCTGCCGCACGAATTGCAGGACAAGGTCGTGGAGATCTTTGAGAGAAACGAAGCCACGCCGTCCTACGCGCAGACGGTGAGATTCAGAAGACTTCACAGCGAGGGAAAGCTGACGGCGGATACCATTGAGGATATTATGGCAAAGCCGAAAGCCAATCAGAAAGAGACGGTCAAATTCAGCTACGAGAGGATCGCCCGTTTCTTTCCTCCGAATTATAGCACCAAGCAGATGGAAGATGCAATTGTGCGGATGCTTGAAGAGCGCAGACGAGAGGTTGGTGCAATGCCTTCACCTCGCCGCCGTGACGATGCGGAAAGGGGATGAGTTATTGGGTAAGATAAGTAAATGGAAATGGTTTTTGTGTATGGCGCGGTTTTGCCTTGATAACAAGGTAGGCGGATACCGCTGTCGCTCACAAGTCCCCGAATACGAGATTCTGAAGATCGTGCGTATGTATACGCCGATCATCACCGAATTTTTCGACAATGAGGAGGAGATGACGAAGTTTCAAAAGTGGCGTGAGGAGTATGAGGAAAAAGAACGGTTGGAGAAGGAAGAAAAAGCAAAGAGGAAAGCGGGAGCGGCGTAATATAACGTAATTGAGAAAGCCTCGGCAGGGAGTTTCCTTGCCGAGGTTATTTTTTATTTATATCCGCTTCAGTTTCCTCCGGGACCGTCTCTGCGTTCACAAGTGTCGGGAACCTCGATCTTACCCTTGATATCTCCGGGCTTAGTAAGAGGCTTTTTATCTTTAGGCTCTTGTTCTTTTTTCGTATCTTTATTTTCAGACATATTAATCACTCCTTTCCTCTATTTAGTGTTCGCAAATTCAAATCAATTCATTCAAGTCGTTGGTTGGCGGTAGGCAGCTTTGACCTCGGCAGACGTAATAAGTGGTCTTGCCGTTTTTGAGCGGATATTCTTTTGTGGGGGCATCTAAAAAAATGACGATCGCATCAGGTGGAAATGCAAGAGACAAGCCTCTGTTGTCTGTCTGTTGATCGGAAACGACCGTTACTTTCATTGGCGGCTTGTCGTGCTCCAAAAGCACTCTCAAAAACATAGCGTGGTTTGTGGGATATTGTGCTGCGCTTTGCGCGAGAAAATCAAGCTGCCGTTCCGCTTCGATTTTGTATTTCTCCTCGTCTGTAATAAGAGACAGGCGAACAAGATTATACGCCATCAGCGAATTACCGCTTGGGATCGCGCCGTCGTAGGTTTCTTTTGGACGCAAAATCAGCTCCTCGTGATCTTTGCCATACAGATAAAATCCGCCCGTATTATCTCCGAAATCCGATATGACCTTATCGCATAAGCGCTTTGCCCTATTCAAATGTTCACTATCCAAAGTGGCGCGATACAGCGAAAGTTGGGCAAAAACATACGCGGAGTAATCATCGATAAAGCCTTTTACGCCCCGTTTTTTCATATAAAAGCTGACATAGAGCGCATCACCATCACACAGACATTTCTGCATAAAGCTATCTGAGTTTTGTGCGGCAGAAAGATATATTTCCTTCCCGCTGACAAGATACAGCTCACACATAGCGGCGATCATCAGGCTGTTCCACGACGTTAAGATCTTTTCGTCGCGGTGAAGTGAATATCGCTTTTTTCGGTAATCATAAAGCATGGGAAGAAAAGATTCAAAGCTGTTATTGGAAGGATCGCTTTTTAAGAGATTCGGGATATTCTTGCCCTCAAAATTGCCTGCGTCCGTTATATCAAAATGACGGTTGAAGCGCGTTCCGTCCTCTGTGCCAAGAATCTTTGTGATCTCGTCGGGCGTAAACAGATAATATTTTCCTTCTTCACCCTCGCTGTCGGCGTCCTGCGAGCTGTAAAATCCGCCTTCGGGGGAGGTCATTTCAAGGAGAATATAGCTTGCCATTTTTTCTGCGATCTCAAGATATAATGCCTTTTTTGTTACCGTGTACGCCTTACAATAGGCGAGTATCAGGAGCGCGTTGTCGTACAGCATTTTCTCGAAATGCGGAGCAAGAAACTTTTTGTCGGTGGAATAGCGGCAGAATCCAAATCCGATGTGATCGAACATTCCACCGCGATACATCTGCAAGAGGGTTTGCTCCGCCATGTTCAGACACGAGGCTGTTTTGTAACGCTCGTAGTAATCGAGCAAAAAGAGCAGATTGTGCGGTGTCGGAAACTTCGGCGCTCGTCCGAATCCGCCGTGTTTTGCGTCATAGATGCGCTCATATTGCGACACTGCCAAGTGTGTTAGATCAATATCCGCTATATCCGACACGCTCTCCGAGCTGTTCAGATGCTCAATAATTTTCTCCGAATCCCTCAAGAGCATATCGCGGTCGGATACCCATTTTTCGTGTATGGCGAGCAGTAGCTCCCGAAAGCCTATCATACCGCCCCGTGAGGTTTTGGGAAAATAAGTTCCAGCGAAAAACGGCTTCTGATCTGCCGTCATAAAGATGCTGGTGGGCCAGCCACCGCTTCCCGTGAAGGCTTGACAGACCGCCATATAGACACTGTCAATGTCGGGACGCTCCTCTTTATCAACCTTGATGGATATAAAATATTTATTCAAAATCTCGGCCATTTCTTCGTCCTCAAAGCTCTCGTGAGCAAGCACGTGACACCAATGGCACGCACTGTATCCGATACTTAAAAATATGGGCTTGTCCTCCCTTGCCGCGAGTTCAAACGCCTCGTCGCACCAAGGATACCACTCCACGGGATTATCCTTGTGTTGAAGTAAATAGGGGCTTGTTTCCTTTGCCAATCGATTGCTCATATCTTCACCTCCGTTATCTCTTTTATTTTCGGCATTTCCGAAGTGATCTATACGAGATTTTGACAGGTATGTAAGACCCGAAAATCACAAATACTATTCATATCACAAATCGGAGGTAAAAAGATGACGAAAGACGAAATGCCGGTTGGCTTTGCTATGGCGCTTGCGATGAATCCCGAAGCTATGCAGAAGTTCGGAACGCTCAGCGAGGAACAAAAGCAACAGATCATCGCAGGAACACACGCGGTAAAAAGCAGAGATGAGATGCGTCACTACGTGGATTCTCTGGTAAACGGCAAGTGATGAGTATGGATTCTATTTGGGAAGATACTGCAAAGCGTGTGCATTTTGATGCTTTGAGTAGCAATAAAAACACCGACATTTTGATCATCGGAGGCGGGATCACGGGGATTTTATGCGCCTATAAGCTAAAAAATGCGGGCGTGGATTGTATACTGGTCGAGGCGAATGAGATCAGCGGTGGTATCACAAAAAACACCACGGCGAAGATCACTTTGGGGCACGGTTTGATCTACGACAAAATGATCAAACGCTTTGGTGAGGATAAAACACGCCTTTACATTGACGCACAAAACAAAGCAATCAAAGAATATGCTCGGCTTTGTGAAAAGATCGATTGCGACTATGAAACGCGGGATAACTACGTATATTCTATGGGTGACCGCAAGAAGATTGAAAAAGAGGTCGCCGCCTTGGGGCGTCTCGGTATGAAGGCCGAGTCCTTGGATGCCTGCGAGCTTCCGTTTACGGTCGCAGGGGCGGTGCGCGTGAGAGATCAAGCGCAGTTCCACCCGTTGAAATTTCTCTATACAATTGCAAAAGATCTGCCAATCTACGATCATACTAAAGTCGTGGAACTGATGCCGCACAAGGCAATCACCAATCACGGTGAAATCACCTACAAAAAACTGATTATTGCAACTCATTTTCCGATGTTCAATAAACATGGCTTGTACTATCTCAAACTCTATCAGCATCGTTCCTACGTTCTTGCACTCAAAAACGCCAAAAAAGTAGAAGGAATGTATGTGGATGAATCGGACACGGGACTGTCCTTCCGAAGTTACGGCGATCTTCTGCTCCTCGGCGGTGGCGGACACCGAACTGGCAAGCAAGGCGGTTGTTGGCAGGAGATTGAAGATTTTGCCCGTAAGTATTACAAAAATGCCGAGATCGTCGGCAAGTGGGCGACGCAGGATTGTATGACGCTTGATGATATCCCTTATATCGGTCAATATTCAAAACCCACGCCCGACGTCTTCGTTGCAACGGGATTTAACAAATGGGGCATGACCAACGCCATGGTTGCCGCAGATATTCTCTGCGATCTTGTTCGTGGCACGTCAAACGCCTACACTGCAGTTTTCGAACCCTCGCGCACCGTTTTGCATCCACAGCTCGCAGTCAACGCATTTGATTCTATTGTGGGATTACTCACTCCGACCGCGCCTCGATGCCCACACCTTGGCTGCGCTCTCAAATACAACCGTGCGGAGCACACTTGGGATTGCCCC
>JAZNZC010000013.1:0-9611 GCA_045594745.1 Eubacteriales bacterium | reverse complement strand
AAGAAATTACCGCAGCCAACGTAGCATAAAATAACACCACCGAGCACAACACTTTCGTTACGCTCGGTGGTGTTATATTTTAATTCGAATAATCATAATGAAAAAACAAATCCGAACCCTTCGCGAGATGCGTAAAAGTTCGGATTTGTTTGTATTGGTGACCCATCGGAGAGTCGAACTCCGGACACCATGATTAAAAGTCATGTGCTCTGCCATCTGAGCTAATGGGTCATTTTTGCTCACCCAAATATTATAGCACACTTTATTTTGTTTGTCAACACTTTTTTATAATATTTTACCGCATTTTAGGCGAAATATTATCTTTTTCTTTCTGAGTCCTCAAAAAGAGCCTTCCTCGCAAGCGATGCCATTCTGTCAACGTTCTCAGGCAGGAGCCCGGGCATCGAGGCAATGTACTCGCCCTCGCTCATATCGCTCTCTACAATCAGGGAGCGCAAACTCCAAACAAAGAACTTATCCCAAAACTTGAGTCCGTCATAACGAAGGCTGCCGCCAAAAAAGGCGACCTCAAAGGCAACCTCTCGCAACGCGGCAGGGAAGAGCTTTTCCATATAATAAACCTGCTCCTCGGCAATGCCGCACAAGAGGAACAACCCCAATTTTTTTGTCAAGAGAACATCCTTTTGATCGCGCAAAAAGCGCGTAACAGAGGCAGGAAAGCGATGATGATGCACCGCCGAGCCTACGATCACCATATCAAATTCGGCGGCATTCGGTGTTGCTTGTGCAAGGTCGACCATCGTCACGTCGAGCCCCGAAAGCCCTTTTGCAAGGCGCTGGGCGCAGGATGCAGCACTGCCATTTTTAGAGGCGTAAGCGATCAAAATTCTCATAAACATCTCCATAATTTTGTACTACGTTAATTATAGATGATTTATGCGCCAATGTCAATACAAATGCAAAATTGTTTACACTTCTAAATTCTTATATATTTTTTCAAAAAAAAAGACTTGACAAAACAGTCAAAAGATGTTATAATAATATTATTGGACAAACAATGGCAGTCAAAGATTGCCAAAAACGTCAGAAAACGAAAATAAAAAATAATTTTTTTCCAAAAAGGTCTTGACTTTACAGTTAACTGGAATGTTATAATGGTGAAAAGAGGAGGTGGTGCAATGCTAAAAATAGGTGACTTTGCAAAAATTTGTGACGTCAGTGCAAGAACGTTGCGCTATTACGATGATGAAGGCGTCCTTAAGGCGGACTTTATCGACGACGTGACGGGGTATCGCTTTTACTCCCCCGAGGCTGCGGAAAAATACAAAAAGATCGTACTTTACAAAGAGCTTGGCTTTTCTTTGCAGGAAATCAAAAAATTGTTGGCTGCCAACGAGGAAGAAGAAAAGGAAATGCTCAAAAAGAAAAAGGGAACTCTTCTTTCTTCTGTTCAACAAATACAAGGACAGGTGCAAACGATTAACGGAATGTTCGCGCACGACGAGGTTGGAAAGCCATTGCCAAGCATCCTCAATATTCCGTTCACCGATGATCCCGATGTGGTTGGCAAGTGGGCGCTTTGCGGAATGTTGCGAGATGAAAAGGATCTCTCCTCAACAGTAATGCTTCCACCGGAAGAAAGACTCTTCCAAGAAATTATCTTTATGCCCGGCGGTGCGCCTGTGTGGACGTATTTTTGGACAAAGGGGATCCTTTACATCACGTCGGGTAAGCACGGTTCTGCCGTTGCAAATCCATACCGAACCGTCCGCCAAGACGGAGCGCACTATATGATTATCTATTTTATGTTGAGCAATGGCGTAGATGATGGCAAAGCGCTCCCTGTTTTGTATCAACAGGTCGATACCATTGCTTACAGTGAGGATCAAATGCGTCCATATATCGATCGAGTGGATTATCCCTTTGTTGAGGATCCCGCGGTGAGTGGCGCGTGGAGCGTTGTAGATTTTGTTCGCCACGCTGAGGATTTTGATCCTGCACATCAGTGTTCTCCCAAAAAACGTTTGAGCATTGTGGAAATGCAATTTTTGCCGCGCGGAATCTGTCTCAAATTTACCCGTTCCGAAGCGAACGGCAAAAAAATGAGTTGGGGAGTCAACTATACCAAGGGGCTTGTTCTCAACCGCACCAATATGACTGCAGAGGAATACATCATCAAAACCTTTGACGGCAAAGAGTATCTTCTGGTGCAGCACAAATCGGGCGATTATTCTTTTGGTGGATATGAACCCTATTGGTACGTCTTTGAAAGAAAGGATGATACTAAATGAAAAGAAAAAAACTTTCCAATAAAACAAAGGGGAAAATTATAATAATCTCCGCAATTAGCGTGATGATTCTTTTGGTAGCAGGTTTCATCTTTTCTCGCTACATTTCTAGCATAGGTGGTTGGGATAACTATATAGAGGGTAATAGGAAACAGTTTTCTATATTTGTTATGCTTGCTGAGCATGGAGGGCTTCTAACCGTCTTTGGCCCGATCATCATCATAGGCGGATTTGTGTTATTGGTTATCTTTGTTAATCAAATTCTGCCTATGCTTTGCTTTTTCATTAGCAAACCGTTGGCATATTTATCAATATGGTTCACTTGCCTTAGAAAAAAGTATTCCTTCCGATTGCATCGTTTACCGCTTGCATCCTTGGGGGGCGTAAGTGAAAAGTCCGATATTGAAATTCAAACAAAAAATAAAACACTACACATTCACTTTATCGATATTCCGTTCCCATATTTAAGAATATTTTTGTTAGTAAATGACCGCGAGTACCGTATGCACAGAGCGGATTCCGGAGAACTGCGTGGCTTTGGCGGCTTTATTCGCCCCAATAATCGCGAAATGAATCCAAAAAAATATACGATATACAGCATTCCCGAGTTTCCCAAAAGTGAAACAGAATGCCACTATCTTGTCATCTCTCCGTCTTACGCAAATGCATTCTTTATTGGCGACAGAGTGATGCAAAGCGTAATAGGAGAATGTACTTCGGGAAATGTGACCGTTTGCAAACTCAAAGTTTTGAAAAGACGCCTCAAGAACGAACTTTACACCCCTCTCAAATAGACAAAATAGGCAATTCACACATTCTTGAAAGAAAGGATGATTCCAAGTGAAAAGAAAAAAACTTTCCAATAGAACAAAAGGGAAGATCCTCATTATCATCCCTATATTGTTATTTTTTGGCATACTGATAGGCATCTTTGTTTCTCAATTTAGATTTGATGTGTTTTTTGATAAGGTTCTCCCCAAAATTACAAATGATATTTTAGATCGCGGTTTGCAATGGGGAATTATCATTTTACTTGGGTGTTTGGCTTTTTTGTTTCTTGTGTGTCTTATTCTTGACGGTATCATACCGCTGCTCCTGTTCTTTATTGGCAGACCGCTGAAGTATTTGGCGATATGGTGTATATGCCGCAAAAAGGGTTATTCTTGTCGTTTCCACCGCGCACCGTTTGCATCCTTAAAGGGAGTAGAAGCGTGTGCCGAGATCGAAATTCAAATTGAGGGGAAAAAGCTTTTTCTTCATTTTGTAGATATCCCTCTTCCGGTACTGAAAATATTTTTGTTGCTAAATGACCGTGAGTACCGTATGCATTTGGCGATTCCGGGAGATTTAGAGGGCTTTGGTATACGCCGCGGACCTCGTAAAATTGATTACAAGCATTACAGAACATATTCCATTCCCGAGTTTCCATCCCGAGACAAAGAGTATCATTGCTTGGTGCTTGATCTCTCTTATGCCGATGCGTATTTTATGAAAGAACAGATAATGCATAGCATCACAGGTGAATGCACAAGTGGAAATGTCATCGTATGTAGATGGAAAGTTCTGCGCAAACGTCTCAAACATGAGCTGCACGCTCATTTTGAATCACTTGGACATAAGGAGAATTATTGATGAAACCTGTAAAACTTTTTTTAATCAACGTAGCCCTTTTCATTGGCGGCTTTTTGCTTTTGCGTCTGTTGGCAGTTACTCTTTTTGCAACCATTTTCGACGCCATCTTTGGCAATCCCAAAACCGGTATGTATGCCACCGATGTTTTTATACGTATCTGTTTGACGGTCATCAACGGCCTTGCCATCTGTATCCCTCATGCAAGAAACGAAGAAGCACGCAGAGTGTTTTTGAATGATTTGGGAGCAGAGAAGTATGACCGCAAAGCAGATTTCAAGGCTCTTGCAAAAACAAAGGAATTCCGTAACGAATGTATCATTTTTGCAATAATTTACGTCGTTTTAATTTTTATTGCAACGCGTCCCAGGTGGATCTTCCTCGTCGCGATCCTCGTTTTCCCCTTTATCAACCTGTGGCATCATACTGCAGTCCGCAAAGCGTGGGCAGGCGAGAGAATCCGTTTTGCAGAACAACAATAAAATTTAATGGGACAGATTTTGTATCTGTCCCTTTTTGCTTGCAAAAAATGTTATTTACATAAGCTTTTTTCTTGCGGGGCGTCGAGGACGTCGCCCCCTACAAAGCAAGTTAAGATACAATTCATCAAATTGTATTAAAGAATTTAGCTCAAACTAAAAGCAATCCAATGGTAAACTACTCTCGTAGGGGGCGACGTCCTCGACGCCCCGCAACAAACGTGCGCAATAAAAGTAACGTTATATATATTGACTTTTCCTCAAAAATGTGCTATTATATAAAAAATGAAAGAGAAGGGAGAGCCGCAATGTCACATCCGTTTTTGCATTTTCGCACCATCACGCGCCATCGCCATTGCGTCATTCGCCATTGCTTCCGCGCTGGCATTGGATGGCAAGGATTGTTTCACGACCTCTCCAAATATTCTCCAACCGAGTTTATCCCCGGCGCGCGCTACTATCAGGGCAACAGAAGCCCCAACGAACGCGAGCGCGAGATCTACGGCTGTTCCTATGCATGGATGCACCACAAGGGCAGAAACCGCCACCATTTTGAATATTGGAACGACATCAACCCCGCCACAAAAATGTATGAACCTATCAAAATGCCAATGCGCTACGTCAAGGAGATGTTCTGCGACCGCGTGGCGGCGAGTAAGATCTATCAGGGCAAGAACTACACCGATGCCCATCCCTTGACATACTTTCAGCGTGGCAACGCGCGCAAAAAGATGCATCCCGCCACCGCGGATCTCTTGGAAAGCTGGTTGACCATGCTCGCCGAAAAAGGGGAAAAAGAAACCTTTGCACACATAAAAAACATCAAAAATAACGCCGAATATGGTGAATAAAAAATTAGGACCGTCTTTGACGGTCCGTTTTGTATCGAAACAACTCTCTTAGCGGATAGGGTTAGTGGTCCTAGCCGCTCGCGACAGCAAGAGCGAGGTTTATCCTCGCGTCGACTGTCTATTCGCGAACTAACAAATTTATTTAGATATTTGTAGCGAGCAAGTTTTTGAGGGGGCGAGGGGGAACTTTTTTCAAAAAGTTCCCCCTCACTTTTACGTCTCTTTTTCTATTCTGTCCTTACAGCGTGTGCAAATCACCACGATCGAGCCTTTTCCTTTAGGCACGCGCAGGACGGCTTTGCACTTTTTGCACTTGAAATAAACGTGCGTTTTGCGGTCGCGCCACTTGTTGCGTTGGAGCTTGAAAAAGTTGACGATTGGCTTTTTGATTTTTAGATAAGCGTCCAACTCGCGCCTGCGCTTGTCAAATCTGCGCGAAAAGGTGCGAAAGAGCGACCATATCATCACCGCCAACGCAAAAAGATACACCCACCAAAGGCGCGGGATCCAAGAGATGACCATCAAAATGATAGCCAAAACGAGCAAAAACTTTGTCAGCGCATCATTGCCGTAGCGCCCATACATAAAGGAAGCCATTCTGTATCCTAATTTTTCTAACCATTTTTTCACAATCCGATCTCACTCCTTCTCTCAAAATCCGAGTCATCAATAATTTGCTGGCGCAAACGGTCCATTCGTGCATCCAGCTCGGCGCTAATGGTGGCACAGCGTTGCAGCTCCGTGCGGATCTGTTTGGTATCCGCAATATCCTTTTTATAGCGCAACTGATGCTCAAGGCTTGCCCAGCAGTCCATTGCAATGGTACGCAACTGAATCTCCACTCGCATATTCCGCTTGCCCGCTTGCAGATAAATAGGAATTTGTACAATCAGGTGTAAACTGCGGTAGCCGTTGGGCTTGGGGTTGGCAATATAGTCCTTTTGTTCAATGAGCGTGATGTCATCCTGCTGCAAAAGACAATCTGCTAATAAATAGATATCGTCTAAAAAAGAACAGATCACGCGCACGCCGGCAATATCATTGAGATTCTTTTCTATCGTTTGCAGGGTAAAGGGCAGATTTTTTGAGGCGAGCTTTTCTTCAATGCTCACAGGAGATTTGAGCCGCGACTGGATGCTGTTGATAGGATTTCGGTCAAACCGCAGGGAAAACTCCTCATTGAGCACATTGAGCTTGGTTTCCACTTCCATCATCGCGCACTTATAGTAGGACATCAGCGTGATAAAGCCGTGCGACTGTCGACGAATTTGCTCAAGGCTTTGCGCCTGAATGATCGGGGTTATCTCTGCCTTATCGTTGGCAGCAGTATTCCTGTTTTTAAGCTTCATTTTCATCCCTCCACCTAAATAATACCACACGAATATTAAGCAAGGGAGAACTTTGTGTGAAGAATAGCTGAAAAAAGCAGGGAAGCGGAAAAATGTCCGCTTCCCAAATTTGTTTTAGTTTCTGAGTTCAAGACCCATCTTGAATTTCAAATCATTCAAAATCTTCTTGGATACCTTGTCGGCTTCTTCAACGGTGAGCGTGCGGTCGGATGCACGAAGAGTAACGCGCAGAGATACCGACTTTTTGCCCTCTCCTACTTGAGGACCGCGGTAGATGTCGAACAGAGCAACGCTTTCCACAAGCTTGCCGCCAGCCTTAGCCATAACGCCCTCAATAGCGCCAACTTCCATATCTTCGTCACAAACAAAGGAGAAGTCACGGGTGGTTGCGGGGTACTTGGGCAGAGGTTTGTAAGACTTTTTGGTGTTTGCATTGGCAAAGATCTCGTCAAATGCAAGCTCTGCAATATAAACGGGAACGTTCATGCCATAATTTGCAGTCATTAAGGGGTGAGCCTGACCGAAAACGCCAAGACAAATGCCATCCTCGGTGGTGATGGTTGCACATCTGCCGGGATGATAAGAGGGATTGGTGGAGCAAGAGGTGTAGGTCACACTCTTGATACCTGCCAGCGCGAGAATATTCTCGCAAATGCCCTTGATGGCATAAAAATCGGTGTTGCCGTAAGCGCCAACGGTGAGAACTCTCTTTTCATCGGGCAGTTCGTTTGCCGCCTCGTGAGGTAGATAGATAGACGCGATCTCAAACAAACGAACGTTTTCGTTGTTAAAGTTGTAGTTGCGCGCAACTGTCTCCATCATCGAGGGGAGAGCAGTGGTACGCATTACGCTGGTATCCTCGCCAAGAGGATTGGAGATCACAACCGAGCGGCGCAGAGCGCTATCCTCGGCCATACGGATCTTATCGTAATATTTGGGGCTGATGAAAGAGAAAGTATGGATTTGAGAAAGTCCCATGCCAACCAGAGCTGCCTCGGTGTCAAGCTCAAAGACCTGCTTGTCGGTGCGTCCGCCAAGAGTGGTTTCAGCGTTCATATAGGAGGACTCAATCTTGTCATAACCGTAAATGCGGCAAACCTCTTCGGCAATGTCGTTCATGCAGCCAAGGTCTGCACGCCAAGAAGGAACGATGATCTTGCCGTCCTCAATTTCGCAACCAAGACCTGTCAGCGTATTTACCATGTGCTCCTCGGGAATGTTCATACCAAGGAACTCGTTGTATCTTGCAGGGGTAAAGGGAAGAACGGTGGTCTCGTTCTTGGTGGGGTAAACGTCAATGATGCCGTCAACAACTTCACCGGCGCCAAGGAGCTCTACGAGCTCGCAAGCACGCTCAAGACCTGCCATGCAGTTCTCGGGGTCAAGTCCCTTTTCAAAACGTGCAGAGGATTCGGTACGCATACCGTTTTTCTTTGCCGTTACACGAACGGATGCACCGTTGAAGCAAGCGGACTCAAACACAACGGTTGCAGTGCCGTCGGTGATCTCGGAGTTTGCACCGCCCATAACGCCTGCCAAAGCACAAGCCTTCTTGCTATCAGCGATAACGAGCATCGAAGAGTCGAGTGTGTGATCGATATCGTCAAGGGATTTGAAGCACTCACCGTCAGCCGCGCGGCGCACGTCGATCTTGGCACCCTCAAGCTGGGTGTAATCAAATGCGTGCATGGGTTGACCGTACTCGAGCATTACATAGTTGGTAATGTCAACGATGTTGTTGATGGGGCGCACGCCCGATGCGCGCAGACGCATACGCATCCACAAAGGAGAGGGCGCAATTTTAACGTTTTTGACCACTCTTGCCGCATAGCGGTAGCAAAGGTCGGGGGCAGAGATGCCAACAGAAAGATAATTTTCGATCTTGTCGCCATCGCCACAACCCTTTACCGTTGGAGTGGAGAGCTTGAGCTCGCGATCAAAAGAGACAGCAGTCTCACGCGCAAGACCGATCACAGAAAGACAGTCGGGGCGGTTTGAGGTGATCTCAAACTCTACGCATGTGTCGTTGAGCAGGAGAACGTCGCGAATATCGGCACCGAGCTTGTCGGCGCAGTCCTCATCAAGGATGAGAATGCCGTTTTCTTCTTTACCGGGGCACTCGTGCGTGGTGAGCTTCAATTCGCCCATCGAGCAAAGCATACCAAAGGACTCAACGCCGCGGAGCTTGCCCGCCTTGATGGTGACGTCACCGGGGAGCTTTGCTACGGGCAGAGCCGCAGGAACGAGCGCACCAACAAATACGTTTTGCGCACCGGTCACGATCTGAATATCAGAACCCTTGTCACCTGCATCGAGCTTGCAGATCCACAAGTGATCGGAGTCGGGGTGCTTTTCCATAGCGGTGACCTTTGCCACAACTACGTTTTCAATATCCTCGCCAAGGACCTCAAAGCCCTCAACCTTAGAGCCGGTAATGGTCAGGCGATCACTGTATTCTTTGTTTCCAATGTCGCTAACGTCAACGAAATCAGAAAGCCAATTTCTTGAAAGATTCATAAATTGCTACCTCCTATCAGAACTGTTCCAGAAAACGCTCGTCGTTTTCATAGAAGAGGCGGATGTCATCAATGCCGTATCTTGCCATGGTAATGCGCTCAATGCCAAGACCGAAAGCAAAGCCGGAGTATTCCTCGGGGTCAATGCCGCAGTTGGAGAGCACGAAGGGGTGCACCATACCGGCACCGAGGATCTCGATCCAACCCTCGCCCTTGCACAAACGGCAGCCCTTGCCGCCGCAAACAAAGCAGGAAACGTCAACCTCAGCAGAAGGCTCGGTAAAGGGGAAGTGGTGAGGACGGAAACGAATTTGCGTGCTGTCTCCAAACATCTTCTTTGCAAACACCTCAAGTGTACCTTTGAGGTCGCCCATTGTTATGCCCTTGTCGATAACAAGACCTTCGAGCTGATGGAAGAGGGGAGAGTGCGTAGCATCCAGCGCATCGGAACGGTAAACGCGACCGGGAGAGATGATGCGCATGGGGGGCGTGTGATGCTCCATAACGCGCACCTAACTCGGATCGAAGCCATGTCGTC
>JAZNZC010000012.1:0-3634 GCA_045594745.1 Eubacteriales bacterium | reverse complement strand
CCTCCGACTTCGGTCTGCCTTTTGATCGGCTATCCGCTTGCGTACTGCATGTCACGCATGTCCGAGCGCGCGCGCAACATTCTTACCATCCTTTTGATGCTCCCGATGTGGATCAGCCTTTTGATCCGTACCTATTCCTTGATGGCACTCCTCGATAACGGCGGACTCGTCAGCGGACTTTTGACCTCTCTTGGCTTTGAAAAGCTGACCTTTATCGGCACAGAAGGAGCGGTCATTCTCGGTATGATCTACGACTTTTTGCCTTATATGGTTCTGCCGATCTTCACCTCAATGAACAAGCTTGACGTTCGTTACCTCGAGGCGGCTGCCGACCTTGGCTGTAATAACCGCAAAACACTTTGGCGTGTTATTCTGCCTCTCACAATGCCCGGCGTTATTTCGGGCGTTACGATGGTATTTGTGCCGTCGATCAGTACCTTCTACATCTCCCAAAAGCTGGGCGGTGGTGTATTTGACCTTTTGGGTGACACCATTGAGCGTCAGTTCCAAAACGCCGTTACGTACCACACCGGTGCGGCTATTTCGCTCGTAATGATGGTGCTGATCTTGATCTCTCTTGCTATCATGAATAAATTTTCGGACAGTGGGGAGGACATTATCGTATGAAATTTCTCTCCAAATTTTACATTGGCCTGGTCTTTTTGATCCTCTACGCGCCAATTCTTGTCGTTATTCTGTTTTCCTTTAACGAATCGGGTAATCTGAGCTATTTCAGCACCTTTACACTGTATTGGTACAAGGAGCTCTTTGCCGACAGCGAGGCTCTGGATGCCTTAAAAAACTCGCTTATTTTGGCTGTCAGCTCATCGATTATTGCAACGATCATCGGTACACTTGCGGCGTTTGGTATTTCGCGTGCCAAGAACCGCTATTACCGCCAAACATTGGAATCGGTTGCAAACATTCCAATGATGAACCCCGATATCGTAACGGGTGTTTCGATGATGCTGTTGTTTGTCGGTGTCGGTGCTATTATCGGCGCTAAGAGCACACTCGGCTTTTGGACGATGCTCATCGCGCACACCACGTTTAACCTGCCTTACGTTATTTTGCAGGTGCTCCCGAAGTTCCGTCAAATGGATAAGAATTTGACTGAGGCTGCACTCGACCTTGGGTGCACGCCTATGCAAACCTTCTTCCGCGTAGAATTGCCGTCCATTATGCCGGGTATCGTTTCCGGTTTAATGATGAGCTTTACGCTTTCCCTTGATGACTTCGTTATCAGTCACTTTGTCAGCTCTCCCGACTTCAAAACGCTTCCGCTTTACATCTACACACAAACGGCACACGAGGTTAAATTCAGCATGTATGCGCTTTGTACCATTATGATCATTGCCATTTTGCTGCTTCTCATTGCCGTTAATGTGGCAGGCTCTATGGGTGAGCGTCGTGCACTTAAAAAGGCACGCAACGCATTGAAGGGAGGCGTGAGATGATGAAAAAGAGAATCGCACAGCTTCTTCTGATCTCTCTTTTGGTATGTCTCTGTGCAGGCGTATTTGCCTCTTGCGATGAGCAAGACGAGGTACTTACACTTTACGTTTACAACTGGGGTGAATATATCTCCGACGGTTCGGACGAAAGCGTAGATACCAATGCTGAGTTTGAAAAGTACTGCAAAGAAGTGCTTGGAAAAACAGTTAAGGTCAATTATTCTACCTTTGCCAGCAACGAGAGTATGTATGCAAAGGTAAGCAGTGGCTCTGCCCAATATGATGTTATCATTCCTTCTGATTATATGATCGAGCGTATGATCAACGAAGATATGCTTGCACCGCTGGATCTTTCCAAAATACCGAATTATCAGTATATTGATGATGCTTTCAAGGGCGAGAACATCTACTATGAGTGCGGCAGGGAAGAGCTGTATTCCGTTCCGTATTTTTACGGTATGATCGGTATCATTTATAATACCTCTATCGTTGACGAAAACGATGAACAGATCGGTAGCTGGGATTTGATGTGGGATGAGCAATACAAAGGTGACATCCTGCAATTCAATAACAGCCGCGACGCTTTTGGAACTGCACAGTATAAACTCGGTCTCGACGTTAATAAAGAAAATGAAGATCAGTGGAGACTGGCTCTCGACGAGCTTTTAGAACAAAAGAAGATCGTTCAGGGATACGTCATGGATGAGATATTCAACAAAATGCAGAGTGGCTCTGCCGCCATTGCGGCATACTATGCAGGCGACTATCTCTCAATGTACGAGGATAATGAGGATCTTGCTTTCTTCTATCCCGAAGAGGGAACCAACAGCTATATTGATGCAATGTGTATTCCCAAAAATGCCGAAAATTACGATCTGGCGCTTGAGTACATTAACTTTATGTGCTCGCACGATATCGCAATGGCAAATGCACTCTACACATACTACGCGTCTCCTGTGACGACGGTCGTTGAAGATCCCGAATATCAGGAAGCTATGGAAGAAGTGCATGAGGATGCAATGTCCATATTGTACGAACAAGCACACGAGGTTCCGTCGCAAGCGTATCTGAACCTTTCTGCTGACGGATTGTCTATGCTCAATGTGCTTTGGGAAGAGCTCAAGGCAAAGAGCAGCATTGGCAACGGCATTTATATCGGTTGCGGTGTCATTCTTGGCGTGTTGACCTTGATTGTTGTATATCAACTGATCAAAAAACGCCGTTGGGCAAAACTTTATGATTAACAAAAAAAGAAGATGCTTCCAAGAAGCATCTTCTTTCGTTTTATTTCAGATTTGCAATAACGCGGTCGACCCACTCAATGATAGCAGTCTTTTCCTCAGGCTTGAGAGAACCGCCGATGATGGGAAGTCCGCCCTTGATGTAAAGGACTTCATCGTAAACGGCATTGTTTTGTGCAACAGTTGTAAGAAGTTCTTTCACAGCTTTTGCAGCAGCCTCGTTGCCATCAATCATCAACGCGATATTCTGTGCGCGCGCCTTTGTGAGCTCTTGACAGAAGAGACGCAGGGAATCGTCGATGTAAGAACCTTTTGCAGAAAGGATCAAAATAACGATTCTTTCTTTGTCGCAGGAGTATGCGGGCGGAATAACGTCAACCGCATTAACACCCAACTCATAGTGAGCCTTGATTTCGTTGGCAATGTTTTTGATCTTCGGCTTTGCAGAATTGTAAAGCACTCTCATTTTAATAGCCATATTTATGTTCCTCCAAAAAAGATTTCGGTAAACTACATTATTTATTATAGCACGACTTTTGTCAAAATGCAATACAAAAGGCAAGATTGTCCAAAAAATTTTTTAAGACGGAAAAGGGAAGAGTAGGGGGCTTTCCGCTTTCCTACTTCTCTATTAGCACGTTTTTCTCAATTTCCGGACGACCATAATATAAACCGTACACCTTAATTGTTTTGCTTAATTCAAATCACAAACAAAATCTTCATGCAAACGAACACCGGAATATCTTAATAAAATAAGTAAGAGCCTCTTGTTGATTATCTTACCATTGCATAATACCGTTTGCTTTGCAACTTTTTTAACCCTAAAACGAGGGGAAAGGAAGCTGATCCTAAAATTATCTACATAAAGAGTATTCCATAGGGACTATGCCTTGATATAGTGCCAATTATACAAAATGCAAATTTTGTATAATTGAGGGG
>JAZNZC010000011.1:0-22708 GCA_045594745.1 Eubacteriales bacterium | reverse complement strand
ACTCCCTACGTTGAGGTCGTGCTCGCGCCTTTACCCAGTCTGTCGGTCGCCTACGAGGAAAACACCTATGTTGAGGTTGTTTATTTCTTCTGTCCCGTAATCGATACCAAATTGCGCGCGGCGTAATAAAATTAGAAGAGGGTGTCTCAAATGCGAATTTGAGACAGCCCCTTTTAGGGGATAGTCAGATTTAGGCAAGAAGCGTCGTTCTTCGAGGCGAAAGGCGTACAAAGGTACGTCGAGCCTCGAAAACGGCGGAAGAAAAAGTCAATTTTATTGCGAGAATTTCGAAGAAATTCAACATATTACTGTCTCATTTGCTGATTTTCATTGGAAATGAGCTTTTTTGTTCCTTTTTTTGACTTTTTCGGTCTTGCCAAATGTGACAGCCCCTTTTCTTTTTTCACGAATTTTGCATATCTACTTGACAAATTCCCTAAAATATGGTATAGTATTGTTTGTATAAAGGTGCTCCCTCGTTTATGCGGCGATGTGCCTTATATATTTTACCCTTGCCAAAACATTTGAGCGCGTCACGCGTTCGATTGATTATCATTTTGCTTTCAAAATTGCTACTATATAAAAGGAGGAAACCAACGTTGTTATTTCACAACAAAACCAAAGAAGAGACGCTGAATGCTCTCTCAACCAACCGCGAGAATGGTCTTTCGACCTCGCAAGTCGCCGAGCTGCAACAAAAGCACGGCCCCAACCGCTTGCGCGAGAAGAAAAAGAAATCCTTGGCGCAACGCTTTTTCGATCAGTTCAAGGATGTTATGATCCTCATCCTCATTGCCGCCGCAATCATATCCTTTGTAATCGTTTGCGTGGAAAAGAACTGGGGCGAGCTGTTTGAGCCCGGACTGATCCTGCTCATCGTTCTCTTGAACGCCGCAATGGGTGTCTACCAAGAAGGCAAAGCCGAAAAGGCTCTTGATGCCCTGAAGAATATGTCCGCGCCGCACGCGCGCGTCATTCGTGACGGCAAAGAGAGCGTGATCGATGCCGCCGAGCTCGTGCCCGGTGACATTATCAAACTCGAAGCCGGTGATTTTATTCCCGCTGATGCAAGACTATTGCACAGCGTGAGCCTGAAGAGCGAGGAATCTGCTCTGACGGGTGAATCGGTTCCTTCCGAAAAGGATGCCGACGCCGAGGTAGCCGAAAAAGCTCCTCTTGGCGACCGCAGCAATATGGTCTTTTCGGGTTGTAGCGTAACCTATGGCACAGCGATCGCTGTTGTTACTGCCACGGGTATGGACACCGAAATGGGACGCATTGCAAATCTTTTGGACAACGAAAACGAAACACAAACCCCTCTGCAACAAAAGCTTGCACAGCTTGGTAAGTACCTTGGCATTGTGGCTCTTGCCGCTTGCGGCGTCATCTTTGTGGTAGGTCTTATCAATGACACTCCCCCGCTTGAGATCTTTATGACGGCAGTATCTCTCGCCGTTTCGGCAATTCCCGAGGGTCTGCCCGCAATCGTTACCATCGTTCTTTCCATCGGCGTGCAAAGAATGGTTAAGAGAAATGCGCTTATTCGCCGTCTGCCCGCTGTTGAAACACTTGGTGGCGCTTCCATCATCTGCTCGGATAAGACCGGTACGCTGACACAAAACCGTATGACGCTTGTCAAGGCTTATCTCGACGGCGCAACCAACACCGAAGATATTACAGAAAACAACTCCGATTCTATCAAAAAGCTCCTCGCTTGGGGCACGCTCTGCTGCGACGGCTCTGTTGTGTTTGAGGACGGCGGCGAAAAGCACATCGGTGACCCCACCGAGACTGCTATCGTTCTTGCCGCTCACAAAAATGGTATGCCCAAGGATGATCTCAACCGCGAGCATCCTCGCTTGGCCGAGATTCCCTTTGATTCCGACCGCAAGCTGATGACCACCGTCAACCGCATCGATGGTAAGAATATCGTCATCGTGAAGGGTGCGTTTGATATGATGGCTATTCGTTGCATCGCAGGCGACCTTGCAAAAGCAAAAGAGATGACCGAGCGCATGAGCGAAAATGCTCTGCGTGTTCTGGCAGTCGCTTATAAGGATATCGACACAGTCCCCGCAAACCCGACATCCGACGAGCTTGAAAACGGGCTGACCTTTATGGGCCTTGTTGGTATGATCGACCCGCCTCGCCCGGAAGCAAAGGTTGCTGTTGCAACCTGCCGCCGTGCAGGCATTAAGCCCATTATGATCACAGGCGACCACGTTGTTACTGCATCCGCCATCGCGCGCGAGCTTGGTATTCTTGTGGATGGCGACCGCGCCATTACCGGTGCGGAGCTTGACGCTATGACCGACACTGAGCTTGACGAGCAAGTAGAGCAAATCTCGGTCTACGCACGCGTATCTCCCGAAAACAAGATCCGCATTGTCAAGGCTTGGCAACGCAAGGGACAGGTCGTTTCGATGACCGGTGACGGCGTAAACGATGCCCCCGCGCTCAAGGCAGCCGACATCGGCTGTGCTATGGGTATTACAGGTACCGACGTTGCAAAGGGTGCGGCAGATATGACTCTGACCGACGACAACTTTGCTACCATCGTTGAAGCCGTTAAAGAAGGCCGCGGCATTTATGCCAACATCAAAAAGGTTGTCGGCTTCCTGCTTGGAACCAACATTGGTGAAGTTATTACCGTATTTGTTGCAATGCTCGCATGGGCAAAAACGCCTCTGCTTTCGATGCAGCTTCTTTGGATCAACCTCGTAACCGACAGTCTCCCTGCAATCGCGCTCGGTATGGAAGCGGTTGAGAGCGACGTTATGGATCGCAAGCCCAAGCCCAAGAACGAGGGCATTTTTGCAGGCGGACTTGGTATTCGTGTCGTATTGCAAGGCATGATGTTTGCGGCTCTGACACTCGTTGCATTCTGGATCGGTTGGGGCGGAAACGATGCTAACATTGATGCAGGCCGTACCATGGCATTCGCCGTTCTCGCACTCTGCCAGATCGTTCAGGCTTACAATATGCGAAGCGAACATTCCCTGTTCAAGATCGGCGTGTTCACTAACCGCACGCTCAATCTCGCTGCTTTGGCATCCATCGCACTCGTTGCCCTCGTGCTCTTCACACCCGTCGGCATCGCGTTCGGTATGGTTACTCTGCCCTGGCACATGTACCTGATCGCCCTCGGCCTCATCCTCGTTCCCCTCGTGGTAATGGAGATTGCAAAGCTCGTTGGACTGATTAGACATAAACATTAAATGGTTTTCGTGGGGAAAACTTCTTAAAAGAAGTTTTCCCCACACCCCTTTCAAAAACTTTCTCACGGCAATTATCTAAATAAAGTCGTTAGTGTGCGGATAGACGGTCGACGCGAGGGAAACCCTCGCTTTTGCTATCGCAAGCTCGTAGGGGCCACCGAGACCCTACTCGCTAAGAAGTAACCAAACAAAGGGATAGCTTTTTGCACGCTATCCCTTTTCGTTATTCTTTCTATGCGAGTGCTTTTTGGAAGGGGTGCGGGGGAACCTTTTTCGCTGAAAAAGGTTCCCCCGCATTTCTTATCAAATTACGCAAGCTTATATTGTTCTTTGTAAAGGTTGAATTGTTCTTTGAAGAACGTGTCGTTTTCGTGGATGGCACGAGTGGATTCGTGCAGGTTGAGGTTATGGTTTGCAGTATCGATGATGCAACCTGCAACGTTGGAGCAGTGGTCGGAGACACGCTCGAGGTTAGTGAGAAGGTCAGACCACACAAAGCCTGTTTCGATGGAGCAGTTACCCTGGCTCAGGCGCAGGCTGTGGCGTGTACGGAGCTCCTCTTTGAGGTCGTCGATAATCTGTTCCAGCGGCTCTACCTTTGCGGCAATAGCAAGGTCGCCCGTGGAAATCGATTCCATCGTCAGCTTCAAAATCTCGTGAGTAGCGGAAATGAGAACCGAAAGCTCGCCCTTTGCCTTCTCGGAAAATTGCAGTTCCTTTTCGCGAAGCTCTTCGGCAGATTCAAGAATGTTGACGCTGTGGTCGGCAATACGCTCGATGTCACCAATAAGGTGAAGCAGCTCGGTGGTCTCAGCACTGTTCGATTCACCAATTTGTCGGCTCCCCAGCTTAACCAGGTAGGTGCCAAGGATATCCTCGTAGTGGTCGGTCAAGTCCTCTGCCTCGCGCACATCCTGTGCGGCGGCTTCGGTGTAGTTATCAAGGCAATTCAGGGCTCCAACAATGGAGTTGTTTGCGGCGATCGCCATCTCTCCTACCAGCACGCGGCAACGCTCAAGCGCCAACTGAGGGGTTTGGAGCAAACGATCGTCGAGCTCGGAAACAACCTCGGGAACCTTTGCATCGGGAATGAGCGTGAGCGCGATCTTTTCCAAAAGAGAAGAAAGGGGCAGGAAGATAAGCACGCACGCTACGTTAAAGATAGAGTGTGCTACGGCAATGCCAAACTCGCTTGCAGTCACCGCAAGAATTGCAGGCGCAAAAACAGCACGCAAGATAGCAAACAAGATCAGGAGCAGAACTGCGCCAAGCACGTTGAAGGAAAGATGCACAAATGCGGCTCTCTTTGCGTTCTTGGTCGTACCTACTGAAGAAATCATCGCGGTGACACAGGTACCAATATTTTGACCCATAATGATCGGGATGCAGGCACCATAGGTGATGCCACCCGTTGCCGCAAGCGCCTGCAGAACACCGACAGATGCCGAAGAGGATTGAATAATGGCTGTCAGCACCGCACCCGCCAAGAGACCGAGAATGGGGTTCTCAAACATCGTAAACAGTTGTGTAAATTCGGGCACGTTGGCAAGTCCTTTAACTGCGCCCGACATGGTTTCCATACCGAACATCAGGGTCGCAAAGCCTAAGAGGATCATACCCGTATCCTTCTTCTTCTCTCCCTTGAGGAACATATACATGATGATACCCACAAGCGCGAGAATAGGCGTAAAGGTGCTGGGCTTGAAAAGCTGGAGAATACCGCCGCCCTCAATGCCGCTCAAGCTCAAAATCCACGCGGTAACGGTTGTACCGACGTTTGCACCGAGAATGACGTTGATAGCCTGCTTGAGTGTCATCAATCCCGAGTTGACGAAACCAACGACCATGACCGTGGTAGCCGACGAGCTTTGAATAACGGCGGTAACGCCCATACCCGTCAAAAAGCCTGCTAACTTGTTGGTTGTCAGCTTGCCGAGAAGCGAGCGCAATGCCGTACCTGCACGGCGCTCAAGCGCCTCGCCCATCAGGTTCATACCAAAGAGGAAAAGGCAGAGACCAAGGATCATTTCAAGCAGTTGAAAGTTTTGATTTTCAAACAAAAAATCCATTACAACATTCATCGTTGTCTTTTTCCTTCCGTATTTTGAATCATCTTTTGATCATAGGAGATCGAGGGATTACTTGCCGATGTGCGCAAGCATTATTTCGGCGCTGTGCACGTTGGTGGCAAGCGGAATGTTCTGCACGTCGCAAAGGCGTAAAAGAGCCGAAACATCAGGCTCGTGCGGCTGTGCTGTGAGAGGATCGCGCAAGAAGATAACCAAATCAAGCTTTCCCTCGGCGATCATCGAGCCGATCTGTTGATCTCCGCCAAGCGGGCCGCTCTTCATTCTTGTGATTTTGAGTCCCGTCTCACCCATCACCATCGTGCCGGTCGTGCCGGTGGCATAGAGGTCATGAGGAGCGAGCACATCACGGTATTTGACGGCAAGGTTGATCATATCTTCTTTTTTCTTGTCGTGTGCAATGAGTGCAATTTTCATCTATTTTCTCCTTTCGGGATTTTGCAAATATTTGTCGGACTCCCAAATTCGCCCAGTTTATTATAGCATATTCCTTTGCCTTTTTCAATCAGTTTTGCCGAATTTCTGCATTTTGAACGATTTGTACCATTCTTTTCTTCCGATTACTTGCAAAAATGAGCAAATTGTGCTATACTGTAAGCAACAAATCTCCCGCGCAAAGGAGAAAACAAATGATTTTAGCAAAGATCACTTCATCAATGGAAAAATGCTTTTCCGATAGCAACATCTGTGACTATCCTACACTTACACGGCTTTCGGCACTAAAAAACGAGCGTGTTTCCTTTCAATTATTCTATACAGATAACACAAACGATACGACACCCCCCTATCGCTCTACCAATTTTGAATTGAAGATAGAGGGGCTTCCCGAAGGAATTGCATCGGCTCGCCGCGTGGATACTGTACCCGTTACAATTCCTTGCTTGCAAGAAGGTTGCGACGATAACTATTTGCGTACCACCCCGGGACTCTACCCCGATCTGCTCTCCCCCCTGCAATACGGCGGTGTTTCGGTGATGCGCGGACAACTGCAATCGGTTTGGATCGAGCTTGACCTTAACGAGCGACTCCCTGCGGGAGATCATACCGTCACTTTGAAGCTGACAAACAGCAAGGGCGAGGTGCAAGCAGAAAACACACTTGTCCTCTCTGTTATCGATGCACTTCTTCCACCGCAAGAAATGATCTTTACGCAATGGTTCCACTGTGACTGCTTGGCGAACTATTATAACGTTCCCGTTTGGAGCGAGGAGCATTGGCGCATTGTGGAAAGCTTTGCTGCCACCGCCGCTAAGAACGGCATCAATATGCTACTCACTCCCGTGCATACTCCCCCGCTCGATACCGCCGTTGGCGGTGAGCGCACGACCACACAGTTGGTGGATGTTGTGTTAGAAAACGGAGAATACTCCTTCAGTTTTGATAAGCTCGACCGTTGGATAGAGATGTGTAACCGCATCGGCATCCGCTATTTTGAGATCGCGCATCTCTTCACCCAATGGGGTGCGGGACACGCGCCCAAGATCATGGCAACCGTTAACGGTGAATACAAACGCATCTTTGGTTGGGAAACCGATGCTACAAGCGAGGAATACGTTTGCTATCTGCGCGCGTTCCTATCTGCCTTTCTTGCCCATATGAAAGCGCGCGGCGACGACAAGCGTTGCTATTTTCACATATCGGATGAACCGAACAAGCTCCACATCGACCGCTACCGCGCCGTAAAGGCGAGCGTTGCGGATATTCTCAAAGGATACCCTATTATGGATGCCCTTTCGAACTTTGAGTTCTATCAAGACGGACTTGTAGAATTGCCCATTCCTGCGAGCGACCACATCGAGCCTTTTATTGAGGCAGGTGTCAAAGGTCTTTGGACTTACTATTGCTGCTCGCAAGCGGTGGGGGTTTCCAATCGCTTTATCGCAATGCCCTTGTGGAGAACGCGCTCGATCGGATTGCAGCTTTATAAATACAACATTGTCGGCTTTTTGCATTGGGGCTATAATTTTTATAACAATATGCACTCGAAAGACGCGATCAATCCCTATCTCGATACCTGCGCAGGATACACCTTCCCCGCTGGGGACGCTTTTTCGGTCTACCCCGCACAGGACGGAACGGCTCTTGAGTCGGTTCGCATCCTCTCTTTTTATGAGGCTTTGCAGGATGTGCGCGCGCTCCGCCTTGCCGAAACGCTCTGCGGCCGCGAGCGCGTGATACAAGAAATCGAGCACATTTTTGGCGAGGAGATCCGCTTTGATAGATGCGCAAAATCCGCCAAGTCGCTGCTTGAGATCAGAGAGAAGATCAATGAGATGATAGCGAAGGCAGTTTGACAAAGACAAAAGAGACGAACAGTGTTCGTCTCTTTTTGTGTTTTCGGGATGCCCGAGAGGTCATCCCCTACAATGAATTTTATCATATTCCATAAGGGAAATTCACGAATCTCCCGCCTTTGTTTGCGATATGCGTTTGTTTTCGGGATGTCGAAGGCGCCATCCCCTACAAGGCAAGTAAAACATCAACGAATCTATTTTAACCACACCAAAACTTTTATAACACACCAAAAGCAATACATAGCTAAACAACTTTTGTAGGGGGCGGCGCCCTCGACGTCCCATTTGATAGCCAAACAACTCTCTTAGCGAGCAGGGTCTTGGAGGTGCCTGGGAGCTCGCGGTAGCAAAAGCGAACCTTTGGTTCGCGCCGACTGTCTATCCGTGCGCTAACAACTTTATTTAGTAATTTTTGTGAGAGAGTTCTTGAGGGGGTGTGGGGGAACTTCTTGCAAGAAGTTCCCCCACAAAAATATTACCATTTTGTTTTTTTCTTCAATACCTCATAGAGCGAGAGAAAGCTCGCGTGTCGTGTTTTGGGAATGACGCCGGACTTGACGGCAGCAAGAATAGCGCAGCCTTCCTCTTTGGTGTGGGAGCACTTGGTGTAGCGGCACTCCCCGATGTAGGGCGAAAACTCCCTGAAGGTGAGAGGCAGATCCTCTTTTTCAAAGAAATCGAAGCGTTCAAAATCGAGCATCGTAAAGCCGGGGGTATCTGCCAGATAGCCACAGTCGTCCTCGTCGGTCAAGGGATAGAGTTCGGTGACGCGCGTGGTGTTCTTTCCGCGCTCGATGCGGCGGCTGATCTCTCCTGTTTGGAGCTCCAACTGCGGGAACAAACGATTGAGGAGCGTGGATTTCCCAACACCCGAAGCGCCCGAAAACGCGGCGACGGTACCATCCTTGATCTTTGTAATACGCTCCTCAAGAGCATCAATAGGCATCCCGTGCCCTACGCAAAAGACCTCAAAGCCCGCGCGGCGGTAGATGTCGGCAAGCTCTTCTGCCACAAGGGGCGCAAGCTCACTCTTGGTAATGACGATCACGGGCTCGATGTGATTGTGCTCGGCGATGGAAATGAGCTTGTCCACCGTTTCGAGCACAGGATCGGGCGTGGTCGCCGAAAGGGTAACGAACAAAAGATCAAGGTTCGCCATAGGCGGACGAATGAGCGCGTTTTTGCGCTCGAGGATCTCGTCGATCGCCACACCCGTTCCGTCCTCGCCACACTTGATGTTGCCGTCGGCGTCATTGGAATACGCGGTGTTGTCGTAAGTGACCTTCACCACGTCTCCCACCAGAAGAGAACCCTTGCGGTGCAGACTTCCGCGGCCGCGACCGGTTACGGTGAGTCCATCAAGCGGCATCGGTTCGCGAGAAGCATCCAAAAACAGACGCACTGTAAACAGTCCGCCGTTGCTTTTGATGACTCTTCCACACCCTTGATACATTCGTTTTTCTCCTTTTATTCGTTTTCTTGTGAGACGTAAATGGTTATTTTTGTTCCGGGCAGAACCACCGTTCCCTCGGTGTGACTTTGCCGAAAGACCGTTCCCGCAGGCGCATCGGATGGTGCTTCGACCACCTCTCCTACATTCAACTGACACAGCCACAAACGGATGAGCGCATCCGACCGCGTAAGCCCAACGAGTTGTGGTACCCGGACGGTTTTCTGCTTTTCCCCTTGGCTTACAGTAAGCGTAACGGTCGTTCCTTTTGGAACACTCTCCCCTGCCCTCGGTTCGCTTTGCAAAACTCTGCCCGCCTCGCGCGGCGAGGACTGCATCACCGTGTTGACAACAAGACCGAGGTTGCGAAGCTCGGTTGCCACCTCCCAGACGTCTCGTCCTGCCATGTGCGGAAGCAGGATGCTCTCGCGCCCAAGGCTGACAATAACGGTAACAAGGCAAGGTTCTCCGTCCTCGGATAGTCGGCGGCGACTGCCGCCCGTCGGCGTTTGCGAAAAGATGATGCCTGCAGGAGTATTCTCGTCGTACCGGTATTCTACATTAACGTCGATCCATTCATCGGCTTTGATGCTGTTGGCATCCAAACCGCAAAAGTTGGGGATCTCGACGGTTTCGGGCGGCTTCTCTCGCGGCATTAGCAAGGTATCTATCGTGATCCATCCCACCGCCAAAATCAGAACTGCCGCTACTGCGGTGGCGCGCCGCCACGTGCGTATGTCTTTGATCCATTCCCCTATTTTCATATTGGTCCTCCAAAAGGTTAATATGTAGGGGGATAGACGGTTGTTCACATAAAGTTGTTAGCCGCTTTTTCTTTTGGCGAAGAACTATCATAGCCTTCCCCTTGAGGGGAAGCCTTATTATATACCACTTTTGAAAAAGGTGGACGAAAACTTTTTAGTTTTCCTCTTTTTTCATCGCCGCGCGGCGGAGCTGTCCGCAGGACGCGTTGATGTCGGAGCCGAGCTTGCGGCGCACCGTTGCACGAATCCCCTTGGCCTCAAGTGCCTTGGCAAACGCCGCGACTGCCGCCTTGTTCGACTTCTTAAATCCTGTTTCTGCCACCTCATTGACGGGAATGAGGTTGACGTGTATGGGCATCGTTTCGGTGCGCGAGCGCAGATGTGCGTTGAGAACCTTTGCCAATTTGTTGGCGTTCTCCACCGAATCGTTTTTGCCTGCTATAAGGGTATATTCAAAAGAAATTTTGCGCCCTGTGTGCGCAAAATATGCGCGGCAGGTGTCAAGCAGCTCGCCAACGCCCCATCGGTTGTTGATGGGCATAATGGCAGAGCGCGTCTCGTCGTCGGGTGCGTGGAGCGAGATCGAGAGCGTGATGGGAAGATCCTCTTCCATCAGCATCTTGATGCGGTCAACAAGTCCGCAGGTCGAGAGCGAAATGTGTCGATAGCCGATATTCAGCCCCGCTTCGCAGTTGACGAGGTGCAAAAATTTGATGACGTTGTCGTAGTTATCCAAGGGCTCGCCGATGCCCATCATCACGATGTTGGAGATGCGCTCGCCGATGTCCTTTTGCGCGGCAATGACTTGCCCGAGCAGTTCGTCGGCGCCAAGGTCGCGCACGCGACCGCCGATGGTTGAGGCGCAGAACTTGCACCCCATACGGCAACCAACCTGTGACGAGATGCAAATGGTGTTGCCGTGCTCGTATTTCATAACGACACTTTCCACGCAGTTACCGTCAGAGAGGCCAAACAAAAACTTGACCGTTCCATCAATGGCGGACACCAATTTTTGCTCTACTACGGGAAAATGATAGGAAAAGGAATCGCGCAATTTTTGTTGCAATTTTTTGCCAATGTTGGTCATTTGGTCGGGAGAGATGCCGCGATGGAGCTGTTCAAAAATTTGCTTTGCGCGATATTTCGCCTCACCGTTCTCTACCATCCAATTTTCGAGTTCCGCAATGCTCTGCGAGAGCAGTGCGGGCTTTTGTTCACTCATATTTGCGCCTCCTTTCTTTATTCTATCCAAAGTTTCAAAAAGTATCAATATTTAGCACACGCGCTCAAAAACGGCATAAAAGAAACCGTCGGTGCCATCGATGTCGGGATAGAGCGTGCGTTGTTCTTTCAGGGTAAAATCGTTGTTTTCGCTCAAAAAGAGAGACACGTTCTCTTCGTTCTCTTCGGGGAGAAGCGTGCAGGTGGAATAGACCAGCTTGCCACCCACCTTGAGGTAGGTGGATGCGTTTTTGAGAATGGCAAGCTGAATGTCGGGGAGCGCCGCGCTTGCGGCGGGATCTTTGTAACGCAGCTCCGGCTTTTTGGCAAAGACGCCAAAGCCCGAGCAAGGAACGTCGCATAGCACGCGGTCGAACGTGACAAGCCAATCTTCCTTTGCATTGCGTGCGTCTCTTTCCTCGGTTGTGAGGATGGTAATGCCCAATCTCTTTGCACCGCTCTCCACCAAGGAAAGCTTATTGCGGTGCAAGTCGCAAGAGATGACCTCTCCCTCGTTGTTCATATCAATGGCGGCGCCAAAGGACTTGGAACCCGGGCAAGCACAAGCATCGAGCACGCGCATACCGGGTCTTGCATCCAACGCTTTGACGCAAAGCTGTGAGGCTTCATCCTGCACAAAGAAAAGTCCATCTCCAAAGCCGTAAAGCTCGGTTACGGGAGACTTATCGCATACGCGGATGCCCACACCACTTTCTTTTGTAGGGAGCGCACGGATCCCTTGTTCGCCAATCTTCTCTATCAATTCTTCGCGCGAGATGCGGAGCGTGTTGGTGCGGAGTGTCAGATCGGGATGCTCGCCAAAGGCGGCAAAGAGCTGTTCGGTGCGTTCAAGAGAAAAGGCGTTGATGAATTTGCGGCAAAGCTCGGGACAAAACGAATATTTGACAGAAAGATAGCGCACAGCATCCTTCTCTTTTTCGGGAATCGGAATCGCCTTTTGGCTGCGGATAAAGGCGCGGAGAATGGCGTTGACAAATCCGCGACTGCGCTTCCCTGCCATATTGACCGTTTCATTCACGGCGGCGTGATCGGGTACACGATCGAGGTAAGCAAGCTGATAGAGCCCCAAGCGCAACAGCGTGCGCACGTCGGGGGAAATCTCCTCGCTCTTTCGGTCACAAAGACTGTCAATAATAGCATCGAGCGTAATTTGCTTTTCGATAACGCCATAGACGAGCGCGGTCAAAAGTCCGCGATCGGGTGGCGTCAGGTCGGAACGCTTGATGGCAGTATCCAATGCAATGTTGGAATACTGCTCTGCCGACGCACATCTGACCAGCACATCGTATGCAATTTTGCGAGGGTCGCTCATACATCGGCTCCTTTCTTTTTTATAAAAAGATTAGTTTATGATCTCCTTCACCAGGGGAATCAAATTTTTGGCGACAGTGTTGTGCCCGTCGCGCAGAGGGTGCAGGGGCACCTCGGGGATCCAGCCGTAGCTATCGATAAAATGCACACAGCAGTTGTGCTTTTGATTGTAGCCTGCGATCATTTTGCCGAGCTCCTCGTGGAATGCTCCCACAAAAGCAGAAAGCGAAATGATGACCGACGAAGGATTGCGCTCGCGAATGACGTCGAGCAGCTCCTCGTATTTTTGCAGGTAACACTCCAAGCCGTTTGCGCGGTCGTTCGCACCGTGGTTGATAAGGATGTAATCAGCGCTCTTGTGCGTAATAGGCGAGCCGTCAAAATTGTAAGGATAGGACTCGGGAGCGGCAGGAACGTCTCCCGCGCCTGCGCGCGTGACGCCAACTGCTCCATACCCCATAAAGATGGGGCGCAGGTCAAGTGCCTCGGCGGTCTGCCAAGCATAGGTCGCACACACGTCGTCCTGATAGCAACGCATCACATCAAAAACGGCGGTAGAAAGCGGAACGTCACCGCTGTTAAAATCGGTATCGATGAGCACGCCCTCGGTAATAGAGTCGCCCACAAACTCGATGGTTCGGCGTGTGTCGGGAGCGATCGGAATAGGACACTCGGTCTGCACGCCAACAAAGGACACCTTGCCCGTCAGGGGCTGGTACCAACGGCGGTCAAGCTCGGTGCCCCCCTTGTAGATGATGCGACAGATGTGGTCGCCGTCGTCCTTTGCCATTACACGGATGTGAGAATCGATATTCGCTTCGATCATATCACCGCCATCGATCTGTATCCACAAATGTAGGCGGGGCTGTGCGTTGGAGACGATGTTGAATTTGGCAAGTGCCATTCTACCGCGAAAGGCAAACTCGATATAAGAGCCTGTGGCGGTGGCGGTGGCGCAATCTGCTCCTCTATCCCAACGGCCCGTCAGGCGGATGCTTTCGTGTGTGTAGGGAATGTTCATCGGTCTTTCCTTTCTTACTCGTCCTCTCTGTTTGCGAGCATCTTGCGTTCGGTGCGCGAAAGCTTATAGGATACCCACTCGGACGCATCGTCATAGAGACAAAGCGTGCCGTAGGGGCGTTTTTCGTAGTTCAGATCTCCCCTGTAGTAAATATCGGCAAAAACATAGAGCATATCGGGAGCGATCTCAATGTCATCAAAAACAAAGCGGTAATAGGTGTAGAGCGAGGTCTCGGTGCGCTTGACGTCACTTGGATGGTAACGCTTCATTGTCAACGTCTCGGCGTTGGCGTTGTCCTCGCGCTTGTCGGGAGTGAGGTCGGTGGTGGTGACAAGGGTGAGGTCAAAGAGCTCCTCGCTCTTGTCGGGGATAGCGCCAAGTCCGTAATCCTCAGCCACGTGCTTAATGGTGCTGTTGTTGTAGCGGAATACAAGCTGCACCTGCTTCGCCTCGGGAATAAAGACGTACTGCGTGACAGAAAAATACCCTCGGTTGTATGTGGCAGTTGTGATGGTATCCTGCATTTGATATTGCAGAACAAGGTCATCACCGTGTGCGTCATACGCTTCGTAAAGAGCCTCGTTCCCCATCAGATATTTGACCGCTTCGGGGTCTCCCGAGGAGCACAGACGCCAAATGAGAATGCCGCAGATAACGCAAAGCAAAAGCGAAATGCTCCATTTGACAACGCGCCAAAAAACGCGCATATTATGTCCGTTTGGCATAGTCTCCTCCTTATTTTTGTAAAAGTGCACCCAGGTGCGCCTCAAGAGCTACTCCCATACGCACGGGGGTGTCGATCTTCGCCGACTCAGTGATGAGCAAAACAATAAAATCTGCCGCGCGTGTGCAAGCGGTCTCAAAACTGTCACCTTGCATCAAGGCGCCAAGCAAAACAGATGAAAAAATATCACCCGTGCCCGGGTAGGAAATATCCTGGCACATACGCTTGACCCAAAAGATGCGACCGTCCGTATCTCTGCCCGCGTTAGCAACAATGCCGCCCGAGAGCCCAATACCTGTGACAACAATTTTGCCGTGGCAGATATGAGACAGCTTTTCGAGAAGCGAAAGAACAAATTCTTCGGCTTCCCCATCGGAAAGCGTAGCGGTATCCATATAAGGGGTATCGGTCAAAAAGCAGGCCTCGGTGAGGTTGGGTGTGAGCACTTGTGCGTGGGTACTGAGCTCGCGCATACCGTTGGCAAGCGCCTGTGTATATGTAGCGTAAAGCACACCGTCGTCACCCATAACAGGGTCAACGAGGATGAGCGGTTTTTTTCCTGTTTCATCGGGGGTATCGCCAAAGCGCTTGATAAATGCACGCACGGTGGAAATTTGCTCCTCACTGCCAAGAAAGCCGGTGTAAATAGCACCAAAGGTCATATCGAGGCGGTCGAAGTGCGCAGCGATGTAGTGCATATCGGCACCGAGATCGCGAAAATAGAGATTTTCAAATCCACCCGTATGGCTGGAAAGAAGCGCTGTGGGAAGCGGTATGGTTTGATATCCCATAACCGACAGGGTTGGGATGATGACCGTGAGCGCGCATCTGCCCACGCAGGAAAAATCGTGTATTGCGGCAATACGCCGCGGCGGTAAATGTTGCATATATCTTCCTTCTTCTTCGCAGAGTGCGAAAGGCTTTTACAAATTCAACTCTTAATTCTTGAGTCGATCGAGTGCGTTTTGCAGAATGATCTGCGCCGAGAGGGTATCAATAACGCCCTTTCTCTTTTGACCGCGTGTGTTTGTCTCGTTGAGATAGCGAGAGGCACTCATCGTGGTCATACGCTCGTCCATCATAGCGATGGGAATATCGACAAGTCGCTCGCGGAGCAGGTCGGCAAATTCGCGGCAACGCTCGGCGCGAAAGCCCTCGGAGCCATCCATATTCTTGGGAAGTCCCACCACAATGGCAGAAACCTTCTGCTCGCGCGCGACCTCTGAGACCTTGTCGGCAGTCTTAACGATGCCACCGGGGCTGACGTATCCAATGCCCGAGGCGAGAAAACGGCTCGCATCAGAGACGGCAAGTCCGGTTCTCGTGTCGCCAAAGTCAACGCCGAGGATGCGTCCTTTTGTCTCCTTGAGGTCTAAAATCGTTACTTCTTGCATAGATCTTTCCTCTTACTGTGCCGAGAGCACGTCGCCCACAGCGATCTTGCGGCCGTTGATAAAGTCCGCCGCCGCCATTCTCTTTTTGCCCTCGGGGAGCACCGAAAGAATGAAAACAGAACCGCATCCGCAAGCGACCTCGATCTTGCCGCCTGCAAGAGAGAGCACCGTACCCGCAGGTGCGAAACTTCCCTCACGCTGTGCGATCTCGGTGGCGGTCACCTTGAGCATTTTGCCGTCGGGTGTATAGGTGAACGCGAGCGGAATGGGAGACAAACCGCGAATTTGATTGTGCACCTGGTTTGCCGATTTTGCAAAATCAATCAGGCAGTCGTTCTTTTCAATTTTTGCGGCGTAGGTAGCAAGGCTATCGTCTTGCTTGATACGCGTGAGTGTTCCCGCACGGAGCTCTTTGATGGTAGCAAGCAAAGTCTCTGCGCCACATTCACCGAGCTTGTCGTGTATCGTTTCAAAGTTGTCGTTCTCTTCAATGGTGACCTTGCTAATAAGCAAAATATCGCCTGTGTCGATACCATCAGCCATCATTTGAGTGGTGATGCCCGTCTCGGTCTGCCCTTCCATAATGGCGCGTTGCATGGGTGCCGCTCCGCGATAGGCGGGCAGGATGGAGCCGTGCACGTTGATGCAACCGTACTTGGGAAATTCCAACACATTTGCAGGCAATATCTTGCCATAGGCAACAACGATGATCAGGTCGGGGGAGAGCTCGGACAGAAGATTTGCAAACTCCTCACCGCGCAAGGTGTTGGGCTGATAAACGGGAATACCCTTTTCCGTTGCGTACACCTTTACGGGGGGCGGTGTCAGAGTATATCCCCTGCCCTTGGGCTTGTCGGGTTGGGTGACAACGCCGATGATGTTCTCGCCTGCTTCGACAAGTGCGCGCAGAGAGAACAGCGCAAAATCGGGCGTGCCCATAAATAGGATCTTCATACTCATTCATGGATCTCCTCGATCATTTCGTCAATAAAGAGCTTGCCGTCAAGGTGATCAAGCTCGTGGCAGAATGCACGTGCCAAAAGTCCGCTGCCACTGACCTGAATTTCCTCGCCATAGCGATTGAGAGCACGTACTGTGACGTGCATGGGGCGCTTGGTGATGCCCCAACGACCGGGAACAGAAAGACAGCCCTCTTGATCCTGTTGCTCGCCCGCAAAGGCTACAATACGGGGATTGATCAGCTCGTAAACCTGTCCCTCTTCAACTTCAATCACAACGATGCGGCGAAGCACGCCCACCTGCGGCGCGGCAAGACCGACACCGTCGGCAGCTCGCATCGTCTCCAGCATATCATCAAGAAGCGTGATGATGCGAGGGGTGATCTTATCCACGGGGCGACAGACCTTGCGGAGTGTTTCGTCGCCGTATTTTACAATTTTGAGTTTTGCCATAACAGTTTTCCTCACTTTAGAGATTTGACGGATTAAGGTCGATGCCCAGCGTCACCTTTTTGCTCACCCTCTGGCCGAAGGTCGAGAGAAGCTCTGCCAGCATCGAGAGCGTGCGGCGCGTCAGCTTGCACTTGAGCACCATACGCATACGGTATTTATTATCCACCCGATAAACGGGGGCTTCAAAAGGTCCAAAGGTAACCAAGGTGACATCCTTGTAGTCTCCCTCTGCCATTGTTTTTATCATTTGTGCCATCAACGTGGTGGCGCGCAACAATTCAGCCTCGTACGCACCCGTAACGGTCAGGAGCGCGATATCACAGAAAGGCGGGAAGGTCAAAAGCTTGCGGAGTCGTATCTCGCGCTCGTAAAAGCTTTCGTAGTCCTGCGCGGATGCCAGACGGATGACCTCACTGTCGGGATTGTTGGTTTGAATGATTGCCATTCCCTTTTTGTCGGCGCGTCCCGCGCGACCGATGACCTGCGTCAGCATTGCGAACGTTCGCTCTGCGGCGCGATAGTCGTCGAGATAGAGAGAAGCATCCGCCAAAAGAACGCCAACGAGTGTGACGTCTGGAAAATCGTGCCCTTTTGTTACCATTTGCGTGCCGAGCAGAACATCTGCCTCGTGTGCGCGGAAACGGCCGAGCAATTCATCATAAGCAAATTTTGTGGTGGTCGTGTCGGTATCCATGCGCAGAATATTCGCCGTTGGAAGAAGCGTTTGCAATTCTTCTTCAACGCGTTGTGTGCCAAAGCCCATGCGCGCCAGGTGCTCGGAGTGACAGTTCGGACACTCCTTTGGCAGCGGCATACGGCGCCCGCACCAATGGCAAACGAGGTCGCCTTCGTTCCACGTACCGCGGCGCGTGTGATAGGTCATTGCCACCGAGCAAGAGGGACAGGTCACTGCCTCACCGCAGGAGCGGCAACTGACAAAATGGTTGTATCCACGGCGGTTGATAAAGAGCACGGCTTGCTCTCGCGCGTTCGTCACACGGCAAAGCTCCCCCATAAGCTCCTCACCCAAAGGAGAAAGACTTCCCCCCTGCACCTCATCGCGCATATCGGCGATCTTGACCTCGGGCAATTTTGCAGAGCCGAAGCGGTGCTTTAGGGTGATCAGCGTATATGTTCCCTCTTTTGCCTTTTGATAGCTTTCAAGAGAGGGCGTTGCCGACGAGAGCAGCATCAGTGCCTTGTTGTGCGCGCAACGGTAGCGCGCAATGTCGCGCGTGTGATACTTGGGGTTTTGGTCGGATTTATAAGTGTGCTCTTGTTCTTCGTCGATGATGATAGCACCCAGATTTTTGACAGGCGAAAAGACTGCCGAGCGTGTACCGATGACAACGTCGGCTCTCCCCTCGCGGATGCGGCAATAAGCATCGTATCGCTCCCCTGCCGACAGCCCCGAGTGAATGACCGCTACGCGTTCGCCGTAGCGCGCGCAGAAGATCGCCACCGATTGGGGTGTGAGTGCGATTTCGGGCAAGAGCACGATAACGCCCTTGTCCTCATCGAGAAGTTTATCAATGAGAGTCAGCATCACGCAGGTCTTACCGCTCCCCGTAACGCCGTGGAGCAGAGCCGCTTTTGCTTCTTTTGAGTCGACAAGCTCGGAGAGCGTTTGCATCGCCGCCGATTGCTCGTCATTCAGATGTATGGGCGTTCTGCCCATGTATTTTGCATTTCCGTAAGGGTTACGCTCGGTGCGCAACTGAAGCGTTTGGACAATTCCCTTGCCCAAAAGAATTTTCAAGGGAGAATCGGTCACGCCTGCGCGCTCGCGGAGCTCGCTTGCCGTCATCGGCAGGTCGCTCTCCAAAAGGACACGCAGAGCTCTCTTTTGCGCATCCGATGTCAATTTGACATCATTTACAACTGTGCCGTCAATGAGCGCATAAGCATCCTCGGGGGAGATCGCTACTTGCCAAACACGCTCGAGCTTCTCGCCTTTTGCTTCTTCCAGCACGCTCTTCTTCTTGGCGATGCCAAGTGTTACGAGGTGCTTGAGCTTGCGTTCAATACCCGCACCAAAACGGCGGCGAAGAGAATCTAGAGAGATTTCTCCATTATCGCGCAGGTACTCATATACGAACAAATCCGACGATGGTACGTCGTCGGAGCTGGTGAGTATATGTTCCTCGGACAAGGCATACGTAGTGACAAGACGTGAGAGCGAGGACGCAGGGATCATTGCACGCACAGCATCGCCCGTGGTGCATAGGGTGCGTAGCTTCATAAAGGCGCACAGCCCCAACATTTCCTCATTCAAAAACATCTCCTCAGGGCACACCGAAAGAAGGGACTTCGCCTCTTTATAGGCAGAACTATCCCTCAATTCCACAACGAGAGCCAACCTGCGCCCGTTGGCTGTGCCGAAAGGAACCGTGACGAACGAGCCGGCAGAGACTTCCTCTGCCAACTCGTCCGGAATCACATAATCGTATATACCGTCAATCGAGTACGGATTGTCTAACAGGCATACGCCCGCAAAACGGCTCAAGGATCTCTCCTGCTTACTCGGCGTCGGACAGAGTGTCCTCTGCTTCGGCATCGGTCACGTCTTCCTCTTCTTCGGCCGTAGCGTCGTTTGCGTGCACATCGATGACGTACTCGCCGGCATACAGACGGTTAACAGCTACGTGAACAGCCTTTTCGTCGCGCAGCTCCTTGTCGATCATCGTGTTGATGGGACGGTCAGTCTCCTTGTTGCCGGTGATGGACTTTTCTGCCGCGTCATGCTGACGAACGTACTCGTCGGTGATCAGGCGCGCACACTTTGCGGTGGCAAGTGCCAGCTCGTAGCGGTTGTATTCGCCTTTGGTCAGTTCTTCAATGGTGGGGTGCAACATAATTTTATCTCCTTGCTTGTGCAAAATTTACGTTTGATGTATCAGTTTTCAAAATAGGTCGTTGGGACCTCGGAGTGGCGCTTGATAGCCCACTTTTCTGCGTGGACGATATTCTGAATATCATCGGCACATTTGTCAACGGTCTCGTTGACAACGTAATAATCGTATTTATCGAAATAGGTCATTTCCTCGTGGGTCTGATTGAGTCTGCCTGCAATCACCTCGTCGGACTCGGTGCCGCGAGAGCGCAATCTTCTCTCCTGCTCGGAGAAGGAAGGCGGAAGCAGCATAATGAGCACTGCCTCGGGATATTGGCGCTTGATGTTCATCGCACCCTCCACCTCGATCTCAAGGAGCAGGTTGCGTCCCGACTCTACCACGCGCAAAGCCTCGCGCAGAGGTGTACCGTAGTAGTTGCCGTTGTAAATGGCGTGCTCGAGCATATCGCCGTTGCGGATCTTCTCTTCAAATTGTTCACGGGTGACAAACCAATAATCCACGCCATTTTCTTCTCCCGCTCTTGGCGGACGCGTGGTAGCGGATACCGAATAGGCAAAATCCTCGCGGCGCATCAGTTCCTCGCGCACCGTGCTCTTTCCGCTGCCCGAGGGCGCGGAGATAACTATCAACAATCCTTTTTGCATCGTCCGTCTCCTTATCAGTTGTCGCTTTCCGCATCGAGGGCATCCTCATCGGCGGTGTTATTCTCCAAACGGTTGGCAATGGTTTCGGGTTGCAGAGCCGACAAAACGACGTGCTCCGAATCGGTAATGATAATGGCGCGCGTGCGGCGACCGCAGGTGACGTCAATGGCTCTGCCATCGTCCTTTGCATCCTGCACGAGACGCTTCATAGGCGCGGAATCGGGGCTTGCAAGAATGGTGATGCGCTCGGCAGCCACCATATTGCCAAAGCCGACGTTAATAAATCTCATCTTTTGCCACTCCTTTGGAATTACTCAAGATTCTGTATTTGCTCGCGGATCTTTTCAAGCTCGCACTTGACATCTACCACCAAATGCGCAATCTGCGCATCGGAGCATTTGGAACCCGTGGTGTTGATCTCGCGGTTCATTTCTTGCATTAGGAAATCGAGCTTGCGACCGACAGGCTCGCCCGAGGAAAGGATCTCCTCAAACGCATCAAAGTGCGTGCGCAGACGAACCATTTCTTCATCCACAGCAACCTTGTCGGCGTGAATGGCACACTCGGTGAGAAGTCGCGTCTCATCGGGCGTGATCTGATTGTCGTTCAGCGCCTCGCGGATTCTTTCGGCAAGTCTTTCACGGTAAGTAGAAACATCTGCTTCGGAGAGTTCTTCAATGCGAGCAGTCGCCGCCTTGATGTTCTGCATCTTGGAGCGCAGATCCTCGGCAAGCCTCTCTCCCTCGCGCTCGCGAACAGAAAGGAACGTATCAGTCGCCTTTGCAAGAACCGTCAGAACGCGTTCCCAATCGTGCTCAATGTCCTCTTCGGGCTTTTTGATCTGGAAGATATCGTGATTGCGCGCAACGGTCATGACCGAGATATCATCGCGCAAGCCGTACTTGTCACGCAGCGTGTAGAGTGCATCGAGATACCCCTTGAGGTAGCCCTCGTCGGCAGTGATCTGTACGCTACCCGAATCCATAACCTCCACCGAGATCCAAACGTCTACCTTTCCGCGCGTGACGCCGCGGCTCATCAGATAGGGCTTGATGCGCTCCTCGAGATACCCGTAGGCGCGGCTGATCTTGGCGGTACAATCCAAAAAGCGGCTGTTGACCGATTTTATCTCAACCGTAATATCCAAGCCCTCTACCGTCTCGCGGCAGCGGCCGAATCCTGTCATACTGCGGATCATACCAAAACTCCTTTCAAAAAAAGCCTATACATTATTATTTTACCGCATTTCAAAATAAAAGTCAACCCTTTTTGAAAGTTTTATATATGAAATATATAACTTTGAGGGGCGAGAAAAATTTGTTTTTTTGAAAATGCGTTATTTTTAGGTTTAATTTAATCGCTAACATAAAACAACAGGCACCGAGCGAAAAAATTCTCGTTCGGTGCCTGTTGTTTCGCTTTTCACGTGGTAATCAGCACTCATTAAAAGCATAGTTGATTTATAAAGCTACGAGAAGAAATAGAAAGCAATAACAAAAACTTTCATTGGTTACATCTCCTATATCATTACTTTATACCCCCTTATGCATTATGCTTTTTTATCAAGCCAAAAAGGCCGATAATGCCATCAACGATCAAAAGAATACCAACGATTACGATCATAATGTCAAGTGCGTTGCCGAAAGCGAGCATAAGACCGATTACAACCGACAAAATCGGATAGAGGATTTCGGGTACGCTCTTTTTGTTCTTTTTCACCGCATCGATCAGCTCTACAACACCCTTGATTGCGATCAGAATACCAAGTACAAACAGAACGATTTGCGCTGCTGCCCATCCAAGAATCAGGACGGTCAAGCCGATAATCAAGCATACAGCACCGCTCACCCATCTTTTGCCGATCAGCTCAAAAATTCCGGCGATTGCAAATATACAACCTACAATTGTCATAACCCAGCCCAACGTTCCCGAACGGAAGATCACGAGAATTGCGCCGATGAGGATGTAAAGCAAATAGGAAAAAAGCGCAGAATTTGATTTTTTAGTCATATTTATATCTCCTTTCATAGTTTTTATATCACACACCCGCAAATATTTTATACTATTTTTCTCGTGTGGATATTTACGAGCATACGGTGACCTGTATTATATCCTCACTCTCTAAACTGAAAATAAACCGGAGAAAACTTCTGAAGTGAACCCCGAATAGTTCACAAGAAATAAAAAGGGCAAAACCTCTTATGGTATAATAGTACCATAGGAGGTTTTTGTTATGGCTAAAAAAGGACAAACATTTAAGAAACATACGCAAGCAACAAAAGAAGAAATATT
>JAZNZC010000010.1:0-3478 GCA_045594745.1 Eubacteriales bacterium | reverse complement strand
AAGAGAGTAGAATAAATACAAAAGTAGGGGCGACCATTGGTCGTCCGTTTTTATGTATTGTAATCGTTCGTTTTTTGCGGGGCGTCGAGGACGTCGCCCCCTACGGAAATTGTTTTGAATCACATTTCATGCGTTCTTTTTTGCTTTTTTGCAATCAACACAAAACGCGCAATCTTTTTGATTCTTTGTAGGGGGCGACGTCCTCGACGCCCCGCAAAACTAGAAAATCTCAATATATAAGAATGGGCGATTTTTAGTCGTCCGTTTTTTTCTTGTAATTTCAATCATTTTATGATATAATACCTTTGAAAATCAAAGCGACGCTATACTTTTTCACAATAAACACTTCGTGGAATTTTCTTTTTTATTTGCTATAATAAAAGTACAAAAGCGCTTTTGAATACATTTTTGGAGGACAAAACTATGTCGATTGGTTCTACCATCAAACGGTTGCGCCGTGAGCAGAATATTACGCAAGAACAGCTTGCCGAATATCTCGGCATCACCTCGCGCGCCATTTCGCAATGGGAGTGCGACAGAACCGCTCCCGATATTTCACAAATCCCCGCGCTCTGCCACATCTTTGATGTTTCTTCCGATGTTTTGCTCGGAATTGATATTGAAAAGAGCAACGAGGAAATTCAAAATTATTTGAATAAAGCGCACGAAAAGGAATGGGCTGGAGATTTTGAAGGGGAGACTGAAATCCTGCGTGAAGCAAACAGAAAATTTCCACGCGATTATAAAATTATGGAACGTCTCGCCAATTCATTGGTTTGCGTATACTCTCGCAGAGACATTCAAAATTACGATGAAGTTTTTGATCTTTGTAATCGTGTTCTTGCGGAGTGTACCGATAGTATCACTCGTTGCAAAGCGATGCGAACTCTTGGAATTGCCTATGGATATGCAGGTAAAGAAGAGGAGGAGTTAAAGCTTGCAGAGCAAATGCCGCGTTCTCAATTTTCCCATGAAGCCTATATGGTTTACCGTTGGTCCGGAAATGAGGGACTTGCTGAAAGACAAAAGTATATGAGCTTCCTCATTTATCAACTTATATCGATGATTGCATGCTTGGGCAGACATCGTGATGATGATGGTAAGATGGTTTGCTCTTGGGAAGAAAGAAGAGCGCTACGAAAGTTTGAAATTGATCTCATTGAAACATTCTTCCCGGACGGCGATTATCATTTCTTTGCTCAATATGCAGAAATGACTTGCAAATTCTTTGTTACGGGAGCTTTGAAAACCAATGATTATGAGGATTTGTGGTATTGGTTAAATAAAGGTGCCGACTATGCTATTCATTTCGACACCTACGATTTCGATGCTCCCCATACCTCTCCCATTTTACGAGGATATGTAGGTGGCGGTTGGATTATGGAAGCTAACGGCAATCATTCTCAATCCATGCTCGAATGGTTGACCACTAATGAAGAAGTCGCCCCCTTGCGCTCCGACGCGCGCTATGACGTTCTTGTAGAGCGCCTTGCAAAGGTTGCAAAGAAGCCATAACCATTATACTCCATCATAGGGCGTGCATTGTACGTCCAACTCCTTTCTTCGTTTTTATATGTAACAGATATCTTGTAGGGCGGGGGCTTGTCTCCCGCCGCCTAAAAAGTTTTAAGCAATAAAACGGCGGCAGCAAGCCACCGCCCTACTGAAAACAAAATGTCCGGCGAAGGAGTATTCACTCTTTATCCGCCACAAAGAAATCAATGCAAAACTCCCCTCACCGCGCGTGCGGTGGGGGGAGTTTTTATGATGTTTGCTTTACGCAGATAATTGATCAACAAAAATTATTTTTTATCCAAAAGAACACCCGTAGAGGGGATCTTTATCTTTTTGAGTCCCTTTGCATCCTCGGGGATCTTTTTGGGATCGTTGGTGGCAGATACGATCTTCACGCCTTTCTTCATACTCATCAGCGTTACGCCGCCCGAGGTGCGGGTCGCCATAATGGGAATGAGCGAGGATTTGATAAGAATGGCGCGTCCGTCGGAGGCGGTGATCATAATCTCCATCGGGCTCTTTTCATAGAACGCCGCCACAACGGGAGAGTTCTTGGAGTAAGCAGAGGTGATCTTGCGGCGGTTGCCCGTAATTTCATAGTTGGCAACCGAGATGCGCACGCCCTTGCCGTTCTCGAAGATAAGCACGATGTTTTCTTTTGCAGGGTACTTGTTTTGAATGTTCATCAAAATGGGCTTTTCATCGGCATCCATTTTGAGTTTAACAGGCAAATATTCGCCCAATGCCGACGCCTTGGTGGTGTCAAAGTCCTCGGCTTTTGCGCGGTAGAGCTGCTGACGGTTGGTCAGGAAGATAAAGTTATCGGTGTTCTGACCGTCCACAAGGTAGAGCTGCTCGTCGTCCTCTTTGAAGGATTGCTCGTCATTGCCCTGAAGCGAACGGAAGGTGATCTTCTTGAAATATCCTTCGCGGCTGAGAACAAAGCGAGCAGGATAGTTTTCAATGTGTTCTTCTTCCTTATATTCCTTAACGGCGCCTGCGGCAACAATTTGCGAGCGGCGAGGTTGACCGTATTTCTTTTTGATGTCGGTGAGCTGCTGGATAATAAGTGCTTTTTGCTTGAGCTCATCCTTGAGTGTCTCTTCCATATCGGCGATCTCTTTTTGCAAGTCGTCGATCTCTGCCAAACGGTTAAGGATGTACTCGCGGTTGAGGTAACGCAATTTGATCTCGGCAATAAAGTTTGCCTGAATCTCGTCAATATCGAAGCCCTTCATCAAGTTGGGGACGACCTGAGATTCTTTCTCTGTCTTGCGGATGATGCGAATGGCTTTATCGATGTCAAGCAGAATTTTTCCAAGACCGAGCAAAAGATGGAGCTTGTCCTTCTTCTTTTTGAGATCGAATTTCAACTCGCGACGTACACATTGCAGGCGGAAATTGATCCACTCGCGCAAAATTTCCTGAACGCCCATTGTGCGAGGCGTAGAGTCGATGAGGATGTTGAAGTTGCAACGGAAGCTATCCTCAAGAGGGGTGAGCTTAAACAGCTTTGCCATCAGCTTATCGGGGTCGGTGCCGCGGCGAACGTCAAGCGTGAGCTTGAAACCGTTGAGGTCGATCTCATCGCGGAAGTCGGTGATCTCCTTGATCTTGCCTTCCTTGTAGAGCGTGGTCAATTTTGCCATGATCAGCTCAATGGTAGTAGAGTAGGGGATCTGGATGATCTCGATGCAGCTGTTTTCTTTATCAAAAACGTAGCGCGCGCGCATGCGAACGGAACCCACACCCGTGGTGTAAATGCGCTTCATTTCTTCCTCATCATAAAGAATGGCACCGCCACCGGGGAAGTCGGGGGCTTTGATGAGCTCCATCAATTTTTCAAGGGGCAGTCGAGGCTTGCGCAGCATAGCAATGGTGCCGTCGCAGATCTCGCCCAGGTTAAAGGAGCAAATGTTGGATGCCATACCAACGGCAATACCCATGTTGGGCATAACAAGCA
>JAZNZC010000009.1:0-17467 GCA_045594745.1 Eubacteriales bacterium | reverse complement strand
ATCCGACTTAGAGAGAGCTGCCTGAGCTGCTGCAAGTAGCGAAGCGGCCTGAGGGTGTTAGAAAACAACTGAATGTTGTTTTCCCCCGAAGGTGACCGAGCCGCAGCGAGAACTAGCAATCGGAACTCTGAAGGTGACGAGAGAAAAAACAGTTAATAACTGTTTTTGACCGAGGATGAGATTAAAATAAGGAGAAATACAAGCTGGCTTGCCTGCGATGGATTTCGACTATATTTTAACGAGGAAGAGCAGGATACATAAAAATGCGACCCTCGATGGAGTCGCATTTTTATCAATAATATATTAGTTCTTAAGAGCAGCCTGAGCCTGCGAGCCGTTCAGCTTGTACTGAACAAAACTCTCTGCGGGCTCGCGGTGCCTTTTCGCAAGCGAAAACGCCTGAAATTAGTTCTTAAGAGCAGCCTGAGCAGCAGCAAGACGTGCGATCGGAACTCTGAAGGGAGAGCAGGATACGTAGTCAAGGCCGATCTGGTGGCAGAACTCTACGGATGTAGGATCGCCGCCGTGCTCGCCGCAGATACCAACGTGGAGATGCTCGTTTGCAGGTCTACCAAGGGTAACTGCCATATTCATAAGCTTACCAACACCGGTGGTGTCAAGCTTTGCGAAGGGATCGTTCTCGAAGATCTTCGCATCGTAGTAAGCGTTAAGGAACTTGCCCGCGTCATCACGGGAGAAGCCGTAGGTCATCTGAGTGAGGTCGTTAGTACCGAAGCAGAAGAAGTCTGCATTAGCAGCGATCTCGTCCGCAGTGAGACAAGCTCTGGGAATCTCGATCATAGTACCAACCTCGTACTTAAGGCTAACGCCTGCAGCTGCGATTTCTGCGTCAGCAGTTTCAACAACCACCTTCTTAACGTACTTAAGCTCCTTAACGTCACCAACGAGAGGAATCATGATTTCGGGAACAACGTTCCAGTCAGCGTGAGCCTTCTGAACGTTGATAGCTGCTCTGATAACAGCCTTGGTCTGCATTGCAGCGATTTCGGGATAAGTAACTGCAAGACGGCATCCACGGTGACCCATCATGGGGTTGAACTCGTGAAGAGAAGCGATTATAGACTTGATGTCCTCAACGCTCTTGTTCTGAGCCTTAGCAAGGAGAGCGATGTCATCCTCGGTAGTGGGAACGAACTCGTGGAGCGGGGGGTCAAGGAATCTGATACAAACGGGGTTGCCCTCGAGAGCCTCGTAGAGCTTCTCAAAGTCAGCCTGCTGATAGGGAAGAATCTTTGCAAGAGCAACTTCTCTCTCTTCAGCGGTGTCGGAGCAGATCATCTCACGGAAAGCAGCGATTCTGTCTGCCTCGAAGAACATATGCTCGGTACGGCAAAGACCGATACCTTCAGCGCCAAGCTCTCTAGCCTTCTTAGCGTCAGCAGGAGTGTCAGCGTTGGTTCTAACCTTGAGCTTTCTGAACTCGTCAGCCCAGCCCATAATGGTGCCGAAGTTGCCGGAGATTTCAGCGTCAACGGTAGGAATGATACCGTCGTAAATCTTACCGGTAGAACCGTCAATAGAGATGTAATCTCCCTCAACGTAGGTCTTGCCGTTAAGAGTGAACTTCTTGTTTTCTTCGTCCATAGCGATGTCACCGCATCCGGAAACGCAGCACTTACCCATACCGCGAGCAACAACTGCTGCGTGAGAGGTCATACCGCCGCGAACGGTAAGGATACCCTGAGCTGCCTTCATACCGGTGATATCCTCGGGAGAGGTTTCAAGTCTTACAAGAACAACCTTCTTGCCCTGAGCCTTCCAAGCCTCAGCATCCTCAGCGGAGAATACTACCTGACCGCAAGCAGCTCCGGGAGAAGCGCCAAGTCCGCGACCCATAGGAGTAGCAGCCTTAAGAGCTTTAGCATCGAACTGGGGGTGAAGAAGAGTGTCAAGGTTTCTGGGGTCGATCATAAGGACAGCCTCTTCCTTGGTCTTGTGACCCTCAGCAACGAGGTCAACAGCGATCTGAAGAGCTGCGGGAGCGGTTCTCTTACCGTTTCTGGTCTGGAGCATATAGAGCTTTTCGTTCTCGATAGTGAATTCCATATCCTGCATATCGTGGTAGTGGTTTTCAAGGATCTCGCAAACCTTCTTGAATTGCTCGAAGGCTGCGGGGAATTTATTTGCCATTTCTTCGATGGGCATAGGCGTACGAACACCTGCAACAACGTCTTCACCTTGTGCGTTGGTCAGGAATTCGCCCATCAACTTCTTTTCGCCGGTAGCGGGGTCACGGGTGAATGCAACACCGGTGCCGCAGTTGTCGCCCATGTTACCGAATGCCATTGCCTGTACGTTAACGGCAGTACCCCAAGAATAGGGGATATCGTTGTCACGACGGTATACGTTTGCACGGGGGTTATCCCAAGAACGGAATACAGCCTTAACAGCGCCGATAAGCTGAACCTTAGGATCACTCGGGAAATCTTCGCCGAGCTTGGACTTGTATTCAGCCTTGAACTGGTTAGCCAGCTCCTTAAGATCGTCAGCGGTCAGCTCAACGTCAAGCTTAACGCCCTTCTCTTCTTTCATCTTATCGATGAGCTCCTCGAAGTACTTCTTACCAACTTCCATAACGACGTCGGAGTACATCTGGATAAATCTACGGTAGCAGTCGTAAGCCCAACGAGCATTGCCGGACTTCTTTGCCATAACCTCTACAACCTCTTCGTTAAGACCGAGGTTGAGGATGGTATCCATCATACCGGGCATGGATGCACGAGCACCGGAACGAACGGAAACGAGCAGGGGGTTCTCAAGATCACCGAACTTCTTGCCGGTGATGCCTTCCATCTTTTCAATGTAGGTCATGATTTCAGCCATGATCTCGTCATTGATTTGACGGCCATCTTCGTAATATTGTGTGCAGGCCTCGGTAGAGATAGTGAAGCCTTGAGGTACAGGAAGACCAATGTTGGTCATTTCTGCAAGGTTAGCACCCTTACCACCAAGGATCTCACGCATGTTTGCGTTGCCCTCGGAAAACAGATAGCAATACTTCTTTGCCATTTTTCAAATTCCTCCAATTTATATTAAAATTATTTTTTGACACAATGAACGAGAGCTCCGGACGGCTGATCCGAGCCCTCTTGTTTCAAATTGACAATCTATTATATCATATCTTTGCCAAATTTTCCATAGTTTTTTTCAGGTTTTTGGCTTCCGCAACCTCATTTTTTGTAAATATTTTGTGAACAGACGAACTTTCAAAGAAATTTCGTTTGACAGTAGGCATTTCGCATAGTATAATATTGGAGATAGAAAAAATGCGGCGGACTCCTCGGGAGTCGGGCGCCCTTTTGCGTTTTTGATATAAAAGCGCAGGAATGTGAGGTATGTTATGGCGGATATTTTTGATCTGTTCAAGAAAATTGCAAAAAAAGAGGAGACTCCCACCTCCCCCATCGCGTGGATCGTAGTAGGACTGGGAAACCCTGGCAAGAAATACTTTAACACCCGTCACAACGCGGGCTTTTTGTGCTTGGACTACATTGCACAAAAAGAAAACATCCGCATTGATCGATCCAAATTCCATTCCCTTTGCGGTGAAGGTCAAATTGCAGGACAGCGTGTGCTTTTGATGCAACCGCAAACCCTGATGAATGCCTCGGGCGTTGCCGTAAAAGAAGCAATGGATTTTTACAAAATAGACCTTGGACACGTCATTGTCATTTCGGATGATACCACGCAAAAGCCGGGTAAAATCCGCATTCGCAAAAAAGGAAGTGCGGGCGGTCACAACGGACTTAAAAACATCATTTACCATTTGGTAAGCGAAGACTTCCAACGTATTCGCCTTGGCGTTGGTGAAAAACCGCATCCCGATTACGATTTGGCGGATTGGGTACTCTCGGAATTCACCAAGCAGGAACAAGAGGCATTGTTCGCAGCTTTCCCATGCGCACATGGAGGTCTTTGCAAACTGCTTGAAGGAGACATCGAAATGGCACAACGCATTTGTAATTCCTTCTCCCCCGAAGAAAAGAAAGCATAAAGTATGAGCATTTTAACAAGTTGTATTCGTGAAGACTCCGAATACCGTCAGCTTTTGCGTACCGTAGGCGAGAATTTTCGCGTCAATCCCTTGCCCATCCTGGCAAGCGGAATGTGCGACGGCGCATCGGATGCCTTTCTCGTCTCCCTGATCGAGGACACCCAACAGTTGCGGGGCAACTCCCCTGCCCTTGTGGTCTGTCCCGAGGAAAAAGAGTGCGTCAAGCTTTGCGGAGTTCTCGAGCGTTGCGGACTGCGTGCGGCGTTTTATATGTCGCGCGACCTCACTTTTTATAACATTACCGCCTCCCATGAGTATGAACATGAGAGGCTTCGCGTGTTGTCGGGCATTCTTGGCGGCGATTTTGATGCCGTTATCACCACGCCCGATGCGATGCTCGGATACACCATCCCACCTCGTTGTTTAGAGGAAAATATGCTCCGCATTGACACCACCGAGCAGATCGAGCCCAAAGCTCTGGCAAACCGCTTGATTGGTGCAGGATACGCGCGCGCTGACCTTGTGGATAGCCCAGGTCAGTTTGCTCTGCGCGGCGGCATTGTGGATATTTATCCACCACACAGCCGCCTTACCGATGCCGACGGCGGAACAAAAAATGGCGCAAACGCCATACGAATTGAGTTTTTTGGGGATGAAATTGACAGAATGGTCATTTTTGACCCCGAAACACAACGCGCCATTGAGGAAATCACAGAGGCAGTCTTCCCTCCCGCCCGTGAGCTTTTAGCATCGCCTGACGCTCTGCAAACACTCAAAAAAGCACTCACGTCTCAACTAAAAGCGAATAAAAGCGAGCAAGCGACTACTGAAATCCTCAAAGAAATCCGCGCGGTTGACGATGCCATTACAGACGGCCAAGACGTGCATTTTTTAGATAAATACGTCACACTGATCTATCCCGAAAAGGCATCGCTTACCGATTATTTCACATCCACGTCGCTCGTTTGCATTAAGAACACCAATGCGACAACTGACCGCATTAAGGCATCCGAATGGCATCTTTCACAAAGCATTACCGATCTTTTGGAAAGCGGCACGATCGCATCCAAGTATGCTGATTATGCAAAGCCTGCGGTGATGTTCGACCGCTTTTGCGATGCCAACGTATCTGTTCACGTCGACTCGATCGCGCACTCCTTTGGCGAGCGCCGCCTTGGTGGACTGTTCGGTTTTCGCACACGTCACACGGTATCCTATGCCGATAATATTCCTCTCTTTCTTGAGGACCTGCACGGATACGTGCAAAGTGGCTACCGTTGCTTGATCTTAGCCGAAAATGCAACCGAGGCCCAGACGCTTTCCGACACCCTGCGCGAGGCCGCATTTGTGGTTGTTGATGAGCCCGAAAACGCCGCCGATATGGCGCGCGGAACGGTTGCCATCACTTATCAAAATGCACTTGCGGGCTTTGAACTCCCCGTTCCCCTGTTTGCCGTTCTTTCGGCACGCCCCGATACACGCGGTGGATCTCTTTCGCTCTCCGCAATGGCGGGGGCTCGCAAGAGAAGAAAAAAAGGCACAAAGAGTATTCTTTCCTATGCCGAGCTTGAAGAAGGCGACTACGTAGTGCACGAAACCTACGGTATCGGTCGCTATACGGGCATTGAATCGTTGACCTGCGAGGGAATTACACGCGATTATATCGGTATTCAATACGCGGGATCTGACAAATTGTTTGTTCCCGTTGAAAAGCTTGATAAAGTATCCAAATATATCGGCGCGCACGCCGACGATGGGCTTGTTAAGCTCTCCAAAATGGGGGGCGAAAGCTGGAAAAAGGCAAAATCCCGCGCATCTGCCGCCGCAAAGGACATTGCAAAGGACCTGATTCGTCTTTATGCCGAGCGTATGCGCCGTCCGGGACACACCTTCCCCTCTGATGACAGCTATCAAAAGGCATTTGAAGATGCTTTTACTTTTGAGGAGACCGACAGCCAACTTGTCGCATCCGATGAGATCAAGGGAGATATGATGAAGGCTGTTCCTATGGATCGCCTTTTGTGCGGTGATGTAGGCTACGGAAAAACCGAGGTTGCTCTTCGTGCCGCTTACAAAGCGGTGCTTGGTGGCAAGCAGGTGGCTCTCCTTGTGCCTACAACTCTCTTGGCTCTGCAACACTATCAAACCATTGTCAGTCGTATGCGCGCATTTGCCGTAAACGTGGAGATGATCTCCCGTTTTCGCACGCCCAAGCAACAAGCAAAGGCACTCTCGCGCCTCTCTCGCGGCGATGTAGATATTATTGTTGGCACACACCGTCTCTTATCCAAGGATGTCAAATTCCACGACCTCGGACTTGTCATCATCGACGAAGAACAACGCTTTGGTGTCGTCCAAAAGGAAAAGCTCAAACAACTTTCCTCAGGCGTGGATTGCTTATCGCTCTCGGCAACCCCCATTCCCCGTACTCTCAATATGGCAATGGGCGGCATTCGCGATATTTCCATTCTCGATGACGCTCCGAGCGACCGCCTGCCTGTTCAAACCTACGTTTTGGAAAAAGACGACCTCATTATTGAGGAAGCCATCCGTCGGGAATTGCGCCGCGGCGGGCAAGTGTTCTATCTGTTTAATAATGTAGAAAACATCAACGTGGCAGCGGCAAAGCTCTGCTCTGCCATTCCCGAGGCACGCATCACCGTGGCACACGGGCAAATGGAAAAGGAAGAGCTCGAACACATTTGGGAACAGATGCTTGCGGGAGAGATCGACATTCTCGTTTGCACAACCATCATCGAAACGGGTGTTGATATTCCCAACGCGAACACCTTGATCGTGGAAAACGCACACCGTCTTGGGCTTTCCCAGCTTCATCAAATACGCGGTCGCATCGGTCGCTCGGCGCGCCGCGCCTATGCATATTTCACCTACCCCGCTTACAAAGCCATCCCCGAAGTGGCGCAAAAGCGTCTGGAAGCCATTCGCGAGTACGCCGAGTTCGGTGCAGGATTTAAGATCGCTTTGCGCGATATGGAAATTCGCGGCGCGGGTAATCTTTTGGGTTCTCAACAGCACGGACACCTTGATGCGATTGGATACGACCTCTATATCAAACTACTCAATCGCGCTGTGCTCGAAGAAAAGGGTGAAGCGCCCGTCGAAGAAGTGGATTGCACCGTCTCTTTGCAGTTTGATGCTTATCTGCCCGAGCGTTACGTGCCCTTCCCCGCACAACGCATCTCTCTCTACAAAAGAATTGCGCTCATAGCAACCGAAGAGGATCTGACCGATATGACCGACGAGCTACTCGACCGCTTTGGCGAGCCTCCGCTTCCCGTGCAAAATCTGTTACGCATTGCACTCATTCACACGCTCGCTTCGCATTGCGGCATTACGTCTGTGCGTCAGGATACGGCAGGTATTCACATCACGCCGCAAAAATTGGATTTTGATGCTTGGTCGGAGCTTTCCTCGCTCTACCCCGGGCGTTTGCGCGTAATACTCACGGGCGAGCCTCATATCCTTTTGCGCTTGCAAAAAGAAGATGCACCGCTCTCCTTCATTCACAAATTGTTTGAAAAATATATGGAAATCGGTCACACAAACCCATAACGTCACTCACAATTATCCTGTATAATATATAAGAACTTGCTTTGAAAGGATTTGTAAAGATATGAAGAAGTTTCTTTTGCGCGTCTATGATATGTTGAAAATTAGTTCGCCAAAGGACAAACAAAAGGTGGGACAAAACGAGGAGTTTGCCGCAACCGCGACTGAAAAGAAAAACGCTTCGGTGGAAAAGCCCCGCAAAAACACGAAAAAAATTCTTTTGTGCGTCACCGCTTTTGTCCTTTTGTGCGTGGTGATCATCATTCCCCTCTCGCGCTGCGCAGGCGGCAATGGAAAGGCGATGCTCACGCTAAAAGCGGACGGCAAGACCTACTCGATCTCGGTCAACCTTTATGAGTTGATGTGTTCCGCTATGAAGGGCACCCTTGCCGCCTATGGCTATACCTTGGAAGGTCACAGACCCTCACAGGATGCCTATTGGGATATTATGGATACCTACGACGGCAAAACGATGGAGACCTCGGACTCTTACTATCGCAAAAGTGTGCTTGAAAACTGCAAAAGCTATCTCGTTTCCCTCTATTTATTTGATAAGTATGAGTTGGAATTGAGCGAGAGCGCAAAAAAAGAGATTGAGGACACGATGGATGAGTTGGTCAAAACCGATGGCGAGGGTTCCAAAACCAAGCTCAATTCGGTACTTGCCGAGTACGGTGTCAACTACAAAATGCTCAAGGAGTATTACACCATCAAAGCCAAATTCAAGGCTGTGCAGGATCACATCTATTCTACTACGGGTCCCAATACAAAAAATGAATATCTGAATGAAAATTACGTTCATTTTTATCAGATCTTCCTTGCTAACTATACCTACGTTTATGAAACCGACAAAAACGGTGACACCATTTATTACAACACAGCTACCAATCAAATTCTCTACAAGCAAACCGAATTTACGCAAACCAACGCTTCCGGAAAGGTAGAGACCGACTCCAAAGGACAAATCATCTATTATACCGACGTCACACGCACACATATCTCCTATGACAAGGAGAAAGGTCAGCCCTCTTATAAGATCGACAAAGACGGTGAATCTTATGTTACCAAGCCGATGACAGAGGATGAACTGGATGCTTTGGTTGAGCGCGCAAACGACCTTTTGCAGGATCTGCAAGGCGTAACGAAGGATACCTTTGTTGCCAAAGTCGACTCGGAAAGTGATGACACACAGGCCGCTATCTACACCGATGGCTATTATTTGCAAAAGGGCGTGGATTTCTCCGCCTCGGGCGAGGATTATATGTATTTGGATAAGATCGTAGAGGAGCTTTCAAGCGCAGACGTGGGAGACGGCGACGTCATTATGATCTCTTCCCCCTCGGGCTATCATATTCTAATGAAATGTGCCCCCACCGACAAGGCGTATGAGCTCGAGGCAAACGACGTTTGGTTCTCGAATTTTGCCACGGGAATCACGACCGAGATCTTCGCAGATCGCGCAGAGCCTTATTTGGCACAGATCAAGCTCAACGAAAAGGTGTATGCAAAAGCCCCCAGCATGAAAGAGGTCACTATCAACTATTTTTACTATTGATGGGATATATCCAAAATATTTTTCAAAAAAATGCATTTTCCTATTGACAAACGTGAATTTTCCTGCTATAATATGGATGTATCCAATAAATACACATTTTGAAAGGAGACTTTATTATGAAAAAAACATTTCTCAAAGTTCTTACCCTCTCCCTTGTAGCCGTTATGTTGGCTTGCGTTTTGGCTTCCTGCGGTAAAATGATTATCGGCTCTTATGAAACACAAACCGAGCTTTTGGGCCAAAAAGTGACCGTAACCTACACCTTTAAGGGCAATAAGGTTGAAGCAGTAAGCAAGACCACTATTCTCGGCCAGGTCAACTCCGAGACCGTTGAGGGAACCTACAAGATCACCGAAAACGGCGATGGCTCAATGGAAATTACCTTTGATTTTGAAAAAGAGACCGATGTTTTCAAAAACAAAACGGTTACCTTTGAAGAAGGCGAAGATTACATTAAGCTCGGTCTTGTACAATATGACAAGGTTGATAAATAATTAAAAATTTTCCTTACGTAGGAATTTGAATTACAAAAGAGGATTAGAACGCGAGTTCTAATCCTCTTTTTGATAATCTAAGAGCACGCAAAAATCCTGTGTACTCTTCGCTTGTTTCCTTTGGAGAAGTGAGGTATGCTTTTCGAACAAGTGGTGTTTGCCCCCATGTAGCAGTAAAGTTAGATATATTAGTAAAGGAAAGTCATCTGGGCAAGGTTACGCTGTAACCTTGCCCAAGTTTTACTACAACATTACGGGTAACCCCACTATGTATATGTTTTACTTTTTAACATAGTGAGTATTGAAATTTATTGCGGTTAAAATGTGAAACTATTTTAAGATTTATTAAAAAGTTGGAAAAAATATGCTGATATATTTTTACTCTTCCACTTCCAACTTATAATGAGGTACAGATACCCGTCTAGGCCATTCTCGATCTGCAATGTTCCTAACGTTTTCAAGCAAATCTATGCTATATTCAATTTTGGTTTTGAACCCATACTCTCTAGTGGATCCGCATTTGTCGCATTTGAAATAAAATGTTACATCATACTCGTTACCATTGTAGGAAAAGTAATTTCGTTTAGCGACAACTTTTTCCAATTGATAACCTCTAATACTGTTGTATTTGTGGCCACAAGCTTTACTGCTACCATAATGTGATGGATTACTTACGCCTCTACAAGCTTGTTGATCCAACTTTTCCCTTATGAAAATAACTGCAGGAATCGCAATTCCTACCACAACCAAAAAAGCAAAAATGGCAATCGGTACAATCTCTTCTAACGACATAGGTATCCTCCTTAAAAATGTTCTGTTTACACCCATTATATCATATAAAGCAAAAGATGTCAACCTAAAAGTTGCATTCTTTTGTCATTTTTATGCGAACCTTGTCTTTTTATTAAAAAGAAAATTCTCACAGTCCTTTACTCGGCATCGCCCCAAGTGCTGATGGGAGCAACCTCGTAGAGTTTTGCATCAAAGTCGTCACCTTCACCGATCACCTTCGCAGCAACGGAAAGGCGCAGACGTTCCTTGACCTCGGCTTTGATATAAAGGCGGGTAAGATTGTGAGGCAGGTAACGATCAAGATCGCCCTCCTCTACTTTTTCGGCTTCAAACTTGGCCTTGCCAAAGCCACCGATCTGGCATTTGAGCACCTTATCGCCCTTGGTCAACTTGGCAACCTTTCCACCATTCAGGATCTCAACCTCGGCAGGTGTATAGACCGTCCAGAGAATTTCACCGGGGGCGGTGAGCACGAGCTCATCCTGAATAACGACCGTTTGACGGTTATCTGTCAGCATAACGCCACGCTTACCGCGCAGAATGTCCTTATTGGTAGACGTCATATCAACAACGGCATAGATGTGATCCTCGCGTCCCTTCATCTCAACGATCTTGGCGTTGGCGTGGGGCTCTTGGTCAGGCGCGGGCTCGGCTGCGGGATTGACGATAATCGTGTTTTGTCCTGCGGCGCGGCGGCGCATCATAATGGGCAAAGATTCGATTCCACCCGTTTCAGCAAAGAAGCGTACACCTGCCATATCCAAAATTACGCTGCCTGCATCAAGGTCGCCATTGACCTCGTCATTAGCACCGCCGTGCAGACCTACAAAGGTATCTTCCTTGCCCCAACCGGAACGCATAATGGCAAGTCCAGCCTTGCGGTAAACGGTATCCTGCGGCAGAGCGGGAGCGAAAGAATCGTCAACAGGAGTATAGAAAAGAATATCGAGAGGGGTTACACGCTTTGTGTGGCAAAGAATTTGTTGACGGCGCACGTATGCGTAGGTGGGATCGTCATACTGCTTGCTCATCCAAGACAAAATAGAGGTCTCGGTATACCATGCACCGCTATTATGGAAGTTCCACTTACCATTTGCGGTCTCTGTTGCGATTGCAAAATATCCCGTTGCAGAGAAGCCGGGAGCACAAGCAAAGCCATAATCATTGCCGCATGCCTTTTGTAGCATTGCGATCATAAGTGCGAGTGCACGGGCACTCTTGCTCCATGCATCAACGCCTTCACTGTATCCGCCATCGGGCGCATACGATGCAAAACAACTTTCAACATTGCGCAGAATACGATCGACCAGCTTGAGAGCAGTTTCGGGATAGATATCAGCCAAAGCCAGCGCCATAGCAAGCATACCCGCATTAACAACTGCAGAAGCTGTTCCGCCGTCGATCCACATATGTCTCTTGCCATCGTAGCATTCAAGACCGACTCGCATACCGTTGCGGAGCATTGCACGCTCGATGATTGCCTTTCTGCCCTCGCTCCAAACATGGTGGCACCAATCGTAGCAGATAGCAACTGCAAAGGATACCGCACCAACGGTGGACATCAGGCCGGAATTCCAATCGGTAAATTCGGCAAGTGCCTCACACTCAGCGGCGGCACGTTCGCAATATTTTTTATCACCCGTTAAGCGATAAAGGGTGGAAAATGCAAAGATCAATTCGGCTGAACAGTTCAGCGCATTGGTCAGTTGCTGTGCGGTGCGCGGCTCAGCAGCTACAATGGGTTCGGAACGGAAAGGCAAGCTACTTGTTCCGTATGCCGCTTTGAGATCCTTGAGATATGCGCCCAAATCGGCCTCTTCCTTTGCGCGGCGGCGAAGCTGCATCAACTCGTCGTGAGAGAGCAAGAGTCTGCCACGGGAAGCACTGAAGCGACGGCGCAGATCACCGAGAACGCGGTCTGCCTCGGGACGCCAGAAGGTAGTGGCAACAACAAGCTGCCAAAGAATAGCGCTGTCCCGTCCGCTTTGGAAAATGTTGCGACGATTGGAAAGGATGATAAGCCCCATACCGTCAACAAACATCTGTCTCCAGCGGAAGAACTCGCGAACGTAGTCTGCCGGGAAGAAGAGCATTCCGCCGCGTACACGCGGGAAGAAGCCAAGCTCACTCTCTACACCGTCAACGATTACGCGGTCAGAGCTTGCCGAGAAAGCATACTTTTTGCGGCGGTAGGTAAAGTTGAGCGTGAGTGCACGATTATCGGCAACGCAAGAGAAGGCGATGCCTGCAGCAACAGGTGCCATAGGCAACCAAAGGATGCCCTCTTCTTCAAACGGCTTTGCCTCGGAATCATCGATGGAGTTGGGGATGCGTTTGCGGTCAACGATGGAGAAGTTACCCGTTTTGGAGAAAACAGCCGCGCCTTTGAGCTCGGGCATTCTTGCATAAATGGGTGCAATGTCGCTCTCGTAAACGTAAAAGCTATCAATATAAAGAACAGGAGAACGCCCCTCGGTGGGCACGTTCAGCGCTTCGAAGATAATGCTACCAATATCGTTCCAACCGGTGCACTTGCCTGTTCCGTGCAAAAAGGGGATCTCAAAGCGATAGTCATTCCAACCGTCCTTTGCGATGGTAACGGTGGTCTCATAGCCACCTACGTTCTCGCCCGTATGGCTATTGCTGAACACCAAGCGGAAGGATGCGCCGGCCGCTCCTGCGGCACAAACCGAAAAGGTCAGATAGCGCACGCCTGAAAGATCGGAGCCGCCCATAGGGATAACAACGCGGTCAAGCTCGCGCAGACGCCAAGCCGCACTCATATGTGCGCTCTTTTTGTGTGAAAGGTCAGGCTTCATTCCCGTGCTTTCGATCAGATCATATTGGTTCATATCAACCAAAATCTGTGCCGGACTCTCCTGCCAGGTCTCAATCATACTTCTCAAATTCTTTTTCATCTGTCGTTCCTCTTCTTATATGTATTTTTCTCTTATTTCACACTTCTTGTAAAACGAAGGAAGGCAATCCTACCCTCTTCGGTGCATTTGTAAACACCTGCATCCTCCAAGACGGCCTCAAATGTGCGGCCGATCTCCCTTTGCAGAATACGGCCTGCGTTATCGTAGGAGAATTGATAGTTCGGTGCAAAGGACTCCACCCACGCGGCGTGCTTTGCAGTGCGCTCGTCGAGTGTAATATCCTTACCCTGTGCCAAATAATCGGCCAGAACATCCATCTCCTCGCACAAACGTGCGGGCAGGACGGCAAGTCCCATGACCTCGATCAGTCCTATATTTTCTTTTTTTATGTTATGCTTGTCCGCATGGGGATGAAAAACGCCCAGCGGATGCTCATCAGTTGTCAGATTGTTTCGCAGAACAAGGTCGATCTCATAGTCTGTTCCGCGTCTGCGCGAGATGGGTGTGACGGTATTGTGCGGTTCCCCATCCGTTTCGGCAAAAACGCCTACGGCAGGATCACTATATGTACGCCAAGCACGAAGGATACGATCGGAAAGCTCGATCAGGCTCTCCTTGTTTGCAGAGCGCAAACGGATGACCGACATTGGCCAGTGTACGATGCCTGCTGTGACATCGTCAAAGCCATCAAAACGCAGTTCCATCTCAATGGGCGCGCGCTCCATTGCGAAGGTGTAGCGTCCGCCCTGCATATGGTCGTGCGAAAGGATCGAGCCGCCTACGATGGGAAGATCGGCATTCGCTCCCAGCATATAGTGCGGAAACCGTTCGACAAAATCCATTTGCTTAACAAAGGTAGAGCGATCGATACACATTGGCGTATGCTCACCTGAGAGTGCAATGCAATGCTCGTTGTAATAAACGTAGGGCGAATACTGCAAGAACCACTTCTCTTTTGCAATGGTGATGGGAATGAGACGCAGATTCCCTCTTGCCGCTTGTGTAAGACTTCCCGCAAAGCCCTCGTTCTGGCGACAGAGCGCACATTTGGGATATCCGCTCGCCACGGCTGTTTTTGCGGCGGCAATGGCGCGAGGGTCTTTTTCGGGCTTGGAAAGGTTGATGGTGATATCCAAATCCCCATATTTTCCGCTATAAATCCATTTAATATCTTTTTTTGTGCGATATGTGCGAATATAATCGGACGCACGGGAGATATGATAATAATAGTCGGTTGCTTTCTCGGGAGATTCTTTGTAGAGTGCCTCGAATTTGTGTTGTACCTCGCTCGGGCGGGGTGTCAGAATACCCATCAGATGCGTATCAAACAGATCCCTTTCTGTTACAGTATCTTCGTCGATGATTCCTTTCGCGACAGCAAAGTCACAGAGTTTGGTAAGAATAATCTCCAAATCTTTATTTTTTTCTCTGTTTTCATCAGGGGCAAAATTGAAAATGCCTAATTCGCGGCAAATACGGTTGCACAAAAAAACGCGATCGCAAGGCTCTGCAAGCTCGTTCTGTATTGCGTATTCAACAAGGTCATCTATCAAGCTGCAAAGCTTTGCCTCGGTTTGCATTGTACTTTTCTTCCTCATTTCCCCGAAAAAATCGGTCGTTATATATATTATAACATAGTAGGCTTTTTTTGTAAATGGGATTTTTGCTCTTTTTTCAAAAATATTTTTATTTTTTTGCAAAAAACTATTGACAAACATCTTTTTGCGTGCTATAATCTTATCGATATCAAATCTCAATAAGGAGCGAGCAAATGAAAAGACGTTCTACAAAGCAACGCGAGATCGTCTATGAGGCTCTGATGCGATTGTATCACCCCACGGCAGAAGAGGTTTACGAATATCTGCGAGGCGAATTCCCTACGATCGGTCGGGCAACCGTCTTCCGTAATTTGGCAGTTCTTGCAGAGGAAGGAAGAATCGTCAAGCTCTTCTTCCCCGACGAGGTGACGCATTACGACGCGATTACCGACGGTCATTACCACTTTGTTTGCAAACGGTGTGCAAAAATCATTGATTTGCAAACCAATGCAAGGCCAATTCTGCCCCCCGGGCACGACTTTGAAATTGAATCTCAAGAGGTCAATTTTTATGGTTGCTGCAAACAATGTCAACAAGTTTTACAATCTTAAAAATTCTAAAAAACACATAATTAAAAAGGAGAACAAAACAATGAAAAAGTACAGATGCTTGATTTGCGGTGAGGTTTTTGACGTAGCTGACGGTGTTGAACCCGTTTGCCCCAAGTGTGGTCTGAAGGGTAATAAGCTTGAACTGATTGCTGAAGAATCCCCCAAGGCTAACAAGTACTCCGGCACACAAACCGAAAAGAACCTCGAGGCTGCTTTTGCAGGCGAGTCCCAGGCAAGAAACAAGTACACCTACTTTGCATCCGTTGCAAAGAAAGAGGGCTACGAGCAGATCGCTGCGCTGTTCCTCAAGACCGCTGACAATGAGAAAGAACACGCTAAGCTGTGGTTCAAAGAGCTCAACGGCCTCGGTGACACCGCTCAAAACCTCGGCGCTGCTGCAGAGGGTGAGAACTATGAGTGGACCGATATGTACGCAGGATTTGCCAAGGTCGCCGATGAGGAAGGCTTCCACGAGCTGGCTGAAAAGTTCCGTTTGGTTGCCGCTGTTGAAAAGCATCACGAAGAGAGATATCGCGCGCTTCTCCGCAACGTAGAAACCGCTGAAGTATTCAAGAAGAGTGAAGTTAAGGTTTGGGAATGCCGTAACTGCGGTCACATCGTTGTTGGCACCAATGCTCCCGACGTTTGCCCCACCTGCGCTCACCCTCAAAGCTATTTCGAACTGCACGCTGAGAATTATTGATAGAGGCGATTTTTGCGGGGGAAACTTCTTGAAAGAAGTTTCCCCCGCACCTCTTTCAAGAACTTTTGCACAAAAATTTCTTAAATAAAACCGTTAGTTCACAAATAGACAGTCGGCGCGAGGTAAAACCTCACCTTTGCTATCGCAAGCGCGTGGGCACCACCGAGACCCCGCGCGCTCGGAAAGTTAAAAGCATTAGAATAATCTGTAAATAAGGGCTTCTATGCCCTTTTCTTTTTTTGCCTCAAAATTCTACCATTGGTAGAATGATTAGAAATTCATCGAATTACTCTTGACAAAAAGTGATTAGATGTGTATAATATCAGTGTGGTCACAAACAGAAATCAATCAAAAGGAGAAATAAGATGACTTATTTGGAAATTGATAAAGCATTGTACGATATTGTCGAAAAGAAATATAACGAATGTCAAAGCAGGCTTGATGGAGTACCGAAAGAAAACAAAAACGAATGCAGGGCTTTGATTATTGAAAGAGAGATGTACGGACTGTGCAATCGTGCCGGGCTTATTGTATATGTTTTAGGAAAACGCGAAAATGTTCTTACTATGAGACGTCGAGTAATCGGACAGATTCTTCACAAATACCCCAAATTAAATGAAGTTTTTACTCAACTTGACGAAGAAGAAAAAATGCGATTTATAGCAGCATTGCAAGCAGAAATTTTTATGCGCGATCAAATTGTGAACTCTTATTACACCGAGTTCGAAGCCGCCAAGGCATCGGGAGATTTGAAAAACATTCTTGAACTCCAAATTAAAATCGGGGGCTGTGAGAATGTGTTTGAAGCGTGGGAAGCATGGCGCAAAGAAAACAACATTTATCCCAATTTGATTGACAAAATGGAGGGCTAAAATGGAAACTTCAACATTTTTCCAAAATGCAGTTAAATTGATTAACGAAGAAACAAAAAAATTAGAATCTTTTTGTAACGAGTTAGACAAAGATCCCATTGCTAAAAAGAACAATATCGCAAAATACAAATGCGCCAAATATAGATATGCCGGTGCAACGGCAGTGTGGTGTATGTTTTTCCACTCTCACAGAGTTGCCGAAAAAAACGCCCAAAGTCATTATCTGATTCCGCAGGTAAACGATATTTTTGTCACCGTACCCGAATTTTTAGAGTTCTACGAGAACGCTCCCGATGATGAAAAGCGCGACTATGCCCTCTACTACGGTGTTCTTGCTTTTGCAAATGATGAGATTGCAAAGCTTGAACAAAAACTCACAAATGCATCCGACTGGGAAAAGATCGAGCTCGAAGAACGCATCGGCGGTCTGCAATTTGC
>JAZNZC010000008.1:0-3348 GCA_045594745.1 Eubacteriales bacterium | reverse complement strand
ACCTTTTTTGCAAAAAAGGTTTCCCCGTATGTCTTTCTATACTACATAAAAGAAAATGCAAAGGAACTGCAAAATGCTTCCGAGTACCACAAAAAGGTGGAATACGGAGTGCATATAGCGATGTTTTTTGCCGATTCCATAGAGGACTGCGCCAACTGTGTAGGCGATGCCGCCACCGATCAGGAGCCACAGTCCCGGAGCGGCGATGGCGCGAACGGTGACGTCCCATGCAAGGATGATGCACCAGCCCATACCGATATAGCACGCCATTGAGAGCTTGGAATACTTTTTGAGGTCGATGGCGGTCAGCGTTGTCGCCATAGCGGCAAGTCCCCACACAAGAGCAAAGATCGTCCACGCCCAAATAGGGGAGACTTCTCGAATAGCGGTGAGCAGAATGGGAGTATACGTGCCGCAAATAAGGAAATAGATGGTACAATGATCAACCACCTGCATCACCTTTTTTGCGGTGGGGTGAGTCAAGCCGTGATAAACGCTGGAGCAAGTATAAAGTGTGATCATTGATGCCCCATAAATCGCGCATCCTACCACGCCCCATACGTTTTGGTGTACGGCAGCCAGTGCCACACACAATACGGTAACAATTACGCCAAGTCCGCCCCCTACAATGTGGGAGACCATATTGAATATTTCTTCGCCTCTGGTGTAGTTTGGCAGAGTGCGATCAGCAAGCTTTGTTCTTGTCATAAATTTGAGTTCCTTTCCTGTTCTTGTTATTAGTATAGCACCAAAAACCGCAAATATCAATTACAATTCTGTGAATAATAGTAAAACATTCTATGTTTTGTGGTTTTCAAAACCATATTACGCAAGAAGAAGGGGGAATTTCGGATATTTCTACATTCTTTATTGATGCTTTGGTGAAGATTTGGCAAAAAATGGGGCAAAAAACGGGTAAAATTACGTGGGAGTATTTACAAACGATAAAAAGTGTGATATAATACTATAATAATAAAAAGAAATAATACGCGTAATGTGCGCGCGAGACAAGAACGCAGAAAGGGGGCGAGACGAATGAACGACGAAAAACGCGAAGAAAATATCCATTCTTCAAAGGTAGAAGATATCCGTCCTGGTTTGGATAAAAAAGATCTGTTTCTTTCTCTGTTTGCTGTTCTGCTTTGCTCTTGTGTTCTCTCGGGAGCTATTCCGACGGCTTTCATCGGGCTTGCAAGTGCGGCTTTGTTCGTTTACACAGTTATTGCCATCCGCAACGTTGGTGCGGTCATTCAATTGCTCCTGACTTCTGTCATTGTCACCGCTCTGACTTTTCTGCCGGTCGTCGGTACTGCCGTGCTTTCATTGATGTTGGGTACGGGAACGCTTGCTTGGCTGTTTATCACCTTGCCAAAATGCAAATGGGCACCCATCGGCCTTTTGACTGTGGCTTACGGACTTGGCTTTTTGGTGACTTCCAATCTTGTAACACCGCTATTGTCGCTGGCATTTTTGCCTGCCGCTGTGCTCCTCGCGTGGGCGCACGCGCGCGACCTTGGCAGAACGAGCACGGTGTTGCACACGCTGCTTGGTTTTCTCATTACAGTATTGGCGGCTTTCTGCATCATTCTTTGGCGCGCTTACGGAAGCATCAACTATGATGTACTGATGCGTTTTGTAAACGAGATCAAACAGCTTTTTGTGACCGTGGGAGTCGAGGCAGGGAAGATAATGTGGGAGTCTATTGAGAAGATCTCTGCACAGTCGTCTCTTCCTGCAGAGTCCATGGAACAGCTTCGTGAGGCTTACGATCTTACTTTTGCCGAAGGAAATCTGCGTGTGATGGCTGATCTGATCGTGGGACTTGTTCCCGCACTCGTCACCGTTCCCACGCTTATCATATCTTATCTTTCGGATGTGGTGCTTTTGCGCAAGTACTACAACACCGAGTGGCGCTCGCGTATGACGCCTGCCGCCTGTACGCTGACCATCAGCCCTGCCACAGGGGTTATCTACTTTGTTTGCTTTGTCATTATGATGTTTGTGAGCAAGCAGTCGGTGTTCTCAATGGCTGTGAGCAATATGTGCTTTATTCTGATGCCCGGACTGTGTCTGACAGGTGTCAATGCTATTTTCCAAAATGCCCGCCGTGCCAGAGGTTGGATGGGAGTGGCAACCATTTTGCTGCTCGTTTCTGCTGTGTGCTGTATGGGAATGAGTAGTCTCTATTTTCTATCCCTGTGGGGAGCGTATGCTACCATCATGGCAGCCCTGCACCAAAAGATTATGGAAAAAATGAAAGAAGAGAACGAAGAATAAGCGTGCTTGCTTTTCGTTCATACCAATAAAAGCGTCCCCTTACCCTGACAAAAAAGGAGAGTGACAATATGGCAAAAAAGAAAAGTTATGCAGCAAGGACTGATTTGCGAGCTCCTCTGATCCTTTGTGCGATCATTGGTGCCTTGCTTTTGACGATGTTCCTTGTGGTTGTATTTGTTGAAGAAGCGCTGGCCGACATTCGGTATTTGGGCATTATTCTGCTCGGTACCTACGTAGTCGCCGTAACCATTCTGCTTTCGGCTTATCTCGTTCGTTACCATCGTGTGCGCTCGGCCGACGATACAGCAGAGATGCTCAACACAGAATTGAGTGATATGTTCCGCTACGTGGTCGAGATCCCTTATGCGGTCGTCAACGAAGAGGGAACTGTAAAGATCGTGAGCGGTGCCTTGCAGGAGATGCTGCAATTCCGTTCTCCCGTCTGCAACGTACCTCTGACCACCTTCTGCACAGTACCGATCGCAGATATTATCGCTTACGCCCAGAACGGCGGACAAGTTAAGGATATCGTTTTCAATGAGGACGGAGTCCCGATCGACCGCACCAAGCCGATGATCACCGAGATCGACGGCAAGAAGTTTGGTCTGCAGTGCTACATTCTGCGCTCGCGCGGCAAGGATTACTATTTTGTGGTCTTCCGCGATATTACCGAGCTTGAGGCAATGCGCCGCACGATGTATGAGAACGAGCCTGTTGTGGCACACATCGTTATTGACAGCTTGCAGGAGCTTGCACAGTACATTCGCGTCAGCTACCGTACCGCCGTCAACGAAATTGAAGCCAAGCTCAAGGAATGGGCGGCAAGCTTTGGCGGCATGCTGCGGGAATACGAGCGGGAAAAATACCTGCTGATCTTCCACCGCGAGGCGCTGGATCGGTGCATCGAGAACAAGTTCAATATTCTGGATATCGTTCGCAGCATCCAGCTGGGAGATAACAGCTTTCCCGTGACCATCTCCATTGGCGTTGGTGCCGTGGACGGCAGCTTTGAGGATAAGGAACGCGCCGCCAGCGACGCTCTGGACATCGCCCTGCAAAAGGGTGGCGACC
>JAZNZC010000007.1:0-3250 GCA_045594745.1 Eubacteriales bacterium | reverse complement strand
GCGGGAATGTATAAAAAGCAGGGCAAACGTCCGTTGCTCGTTGCAGGAGACATCTACCGTCCTGCTGCAATTAAACAGTTGCAGGTGGTCGGTGAAAAATTGGATATCCCCGTTTTCACAATGGGTGATAAGGTCTCTCCCGTAGAGATCGCAAAGGAATCCATTAAATTTGCAAATCAAAAGGGCTATGATATGGTATTCATCGATACCGCAGGTCGACTGCAGATCGATGAGGTACTCATGGATGAGCTCAAAAATATCAAGGCAGAGGTCAACCCCGATGAGATTCTCCTCACCGTCGACTCGATGATCGGTCAGGAATCTGTCAACGTTGCCGAAACCTTTAACGATCTGCTCGACATTACGGGCGTCATTTTGACAAAGCTCGATGGCGACACCAGAGGCGGTGCGGCACTTTCTATCCGCTACGTCACAGGCAAGCCCATCAAGTTTGTGGGTATGGGAGAAAAGCTTGATACCATCGAGCCTTTCCACCCCGACCGTATGGCGTCGCGTATTTTGGGTATGGGCGACGTGCTCACCCTGATCGACAAAGCGCAAGCGGCTTACGACGAAAAGCAGGCAGCAGAGCTTGAGCAAAAGATGCGTCAGCAGACCTTCACCCTTGACGATTACCTCGATCAGCTCGCACAGCTCAAAAATATGGGTAACCTCGATCAGCTCGTAGGTATGATGCCGGGCGTGAAACCCGGAGCTCTCAAGGACGCCAAAATTGATGAGAAGGCAATGGCACATACAGAGGCCATTATCCACTCGATGACCAAAGCCGAAAGGGAACACCCCGATATGATCAACGCATCTCGCAAAAAGAGAATTGCGGCAGGCTCGGGCACCTCGGTTGAGGAGGTCAATAAGCTCCTCAAGCAATTTGAGCAAATGCTCAAAATGATGAAGCAGTTTACCAATATGGGTAAAACAAAGCAAGGCAAGAGAATGCTCGGTAGAATGAAGATGCCTTTCTGATTTCACCGTTCATTATAAAAAAGAAACCAAAAAAATAAAAATATTTTTTAATTTATGGAGGAAACAAACCATGGCAGTAAAAATGAGACTGAGAAGAATGGGTATGAAGAAGGCACCCTTCTATCGCGTAATCGTAGCAGACAGCCGTTCTCCCAGAGACGGTCGCTTCATCGAGGAGATCGGTTACTACAACCCTCTCACCGAGCCCGCTGACATCAAGATTGATGCAGAAAAGGCAAAGAAGTGGCTCTCCAACGGCGCACAACCCACCGAAACCGTTAAGTCCCTGCTGAAGAAGAGTGGCATCGTTGACTGAGCCGTCCTACAAGGAGACACAGCATGATTAACTTGCAGGAAACGCTTGTCAACATCGCTAAAGCGATCGTTGATTCCCCCGATGAAGTCAAGGTAACACAGGAAGAGGATGAAAAGACTGTTACGCTCACTCTCACCGTTGCCCCCGACGACATGGGAATGGTAATCGGCAGACACGGCAAGATCGCAAAAGCGATCCGTTCCGTAATGAAAGCCGCAGCCGTTAACAGCGGCAAAAAAGTAAACGTCGACATTCGCTAAGACGTAACAAAAAACGTGAGGACACCCAACAAAAAGGGAAGTCCTCACGTTTTTTGTTTTAGGAGACGTTTTTTGGGGGGACTTTTTACGCGAAAAAACTCCCCCCAAGCCCCCACAAAAAAGCACTTACAAAAATATTCTAAATATGAGTTGATTGTGTGTGAATAGACAGTTGGCGCGAGGTAAACCTCGCTTTTGCTGCCGCGAGCGGCTAGGGACCACTAACCCTATCCGCTAAGAGAGTTGTTTAGAATTGTAAGATTGATAAATGTCCTCTTTACTAATACTGATTATTCTGTAACGCTTTTTGCTTCTTCGAGCAAAGCGAGGAAGCGTTCTTCGTTGCGAACCGAATTGAACCATTCCCAGCCGGATTTTGCCTCCATAATTTGAGATATGGGTGGGGTAGAGTAGGCAATACCAAGAAGATGGAGCAGCGTTTTTTCATTGGGCAGAACAATGTGGTATTTGTTTTTCACCGCTTTTGTTTCGCCGTAAAAGATGCTGTTGCCAAGGTCAATGCTCTGACCGTCGGGAATACTTTGATACTGTTTTGCAAGACTGATCGCTTTTTCAATATATTCGTAACCGCGATCCTTTTCGCCCACTGCAAAAAGGGCAGAGGAAAGTCGCATATAGGCAAGCGCATATTCGGGCAACCAACCGTCGGGGATGGTTTGTGTGTCACAAACGCCGGATGCAGTATCCAAAAAACGAATATACATCTTGTTCCATTCCAAGGCGCGCTCGGGGAAACTGCGGTAGTTTCGATTTTCTTGAACGGTGTGTAGCATATGAGTGGTGGACAGGAAATTATTGGCGTGTTGGTACATTACCTGCTGCTTTTTGTCACCTGTCAATTTGTATCGCTTTTGATAAACCTCGTATCGTTTCTCGTGCCAAAATGTGGTATCCTTGTTGAGCCAAAGATTGATCTCATCCTCGGGGCAGATCATACAAACAGATTGAATAGCACTGCGGCGCATAATACTGTCTGTGCATTCCTTCAAAAGACGTTCACAGAGCTCATAAACCAACTGTTTATAGTCGTCGAGTTTGTCACGGTGGTTTGTAACGATTTCGTGCATAAGAGAAATGGCAATGTGCCAGTTACGCGGATATTTTTGATTGTATTTTAACGCTAACTGAAGAGCCGCATCTTTGTCGAGTGTCGGATGAACTCTAAAATAATTCTTTTTAATATCCTCTTCTGCGCTTATCTCATCATTTCCAATCAGCTCGTCTACCGTAATTTCAAAATAATTTGCAATAGCGGGCAGAAGCGTGATGTCGGGGTATCCATCGCCACATTCCCATTTTGAAACGGATTGAGGGGAAACACCAAGCGCCGAAGCCAGAGCATCTTGCGTTAATTCGCGTTCTTTGCGGTATTTCTTAATTTTTTGTGCAATCATCAGTTCCATAAATTTCTCCTTTCTAAAAACCTGATTTCGTTTTTGCAACGATGGGCCCTATCGTCACCATTATGATAGCACAACAAAAAACGAATGTCAATAACCGCGTTTTTGAGAATTTCACCACGGTAAGTGGTTTTTTCCTAAAAGGAGTGGAGAAACAGAAAAAGAAAAGCGGGCGACCAAAGGTCGCCCCATATTTGTCTCTATTCAACTTTCTTAGCGGATAGGGTTAGTGGTCCCTAGCCGCTTGCAGTAGCCAAAGCAAGTCTTTA
>JAZNZC010000006.1:0-6281 GCA_045594745.1 Eubacteriales bacterium | reverse complement strand
ATGGAAGAGATCGACACCGAGCTTTTGCGCCTTTGCGACCTTTACAACGTGCCGGTAGCAACCAACATTGCCACTGCAGAGGTCATTGTTACCGCGCTTGACCGCGGCGACCTTGATTGGCGCGAGATCTACAATCCGCGCTCGGCTTATAACCGTGCTTCTCAAAAGAAGCCTGCGCAATTTCTCTTCGACGAATAACTCGTCAAACGCTTGGGACACGTCCCACACGTCGCACATCCACAGAGAGTAGACCGTTTCCAAAGTCTTGGATTCGCTGAAAGGTCTTGATGTTAGCATATGGGGTACCACCGAGGCGTAAGAATCACATACTAAATGAAGTGAAACGTCCGGGTGGAACCGTGCGGAAATGATCCACACCCCGAACAGAGGCCTTTTGGTGTCTGTCGGAGTGTGGATTTTTTAGTGCAGAGAGAGAAGTGCAGAGAGAAGTGCAGAATGCAGAGTTAAATTTGTTTTATATTTTTTCTAACATATAGAAAGGAAACCAACCATGAAAATCAAAATTTTGGATCAAGTAAGAGAATACGATGCTCCCGTAACCGTATATGATGCGGCAAAGGATATGGAGCTCATTACACGCGCTGTTATCGGTGCCGAAATCGACGGCAAGACCGTAGCACTCACACAAGAACTGACGGCTGATACCGAAGTGAAACTCCTCACCTTTGAGGATGCCGCAGGCAAGCATCTCTTCCGCCACACCGCCGCACATATTTTGGCGCAGGCAGTAAAGAGACTGTATCCTGCCGCAAAGCTGACGATCGGTCCTGCTATCGACAACGGCTACTACTATGATATCGACTCCGAGGTTCCTTTCGGTGCAGACGCACTCAAGGCAATCGAGGGTGAAATGAAGAAGATCGTCAAAGAAAACCTCAAAATCGAGCGTTTTGAGCTTCCCAGAGCAGAGGCGATCGCTCTGATGCAAGAAAAGGACGAGTCCTACAAGGTTCAACTGATCGAAGAACTCCCCGAGGATGCCGTTATCAGCTTCTACCGTCAGGGCGAGTTCACCGACCTTTGTGCAGGTCCTCACCTCTTCAGCACGGGTGCTGTTAAAGCATTCAAGCTGACGCAATGCACCGGTGCTTATTGGAAGGGCGACCAAAACAACAAGATGCTTCAACGCATCTATGGCATCGCATATCCCTCTAAGGATGAGATGAATGCTTATCTGCAACAGCAGGAAGAAGCCCTCAAGCGTGACCACAACAAGCTCGGTCGCGAGCTCGAGCTCTTCACCACGGTCGATAGCATCGGTCAAGGTTTGCCTGTACTCCTTCCCAAGGGCGCACGCGTTGTTCAACTGCTCCAACGTTGGGTAGAGGATGAGGAGCAAAAGCGCGGTTATCTGCTCACCAAAACGCCTCTGATGGCAAAAAGAGATCTTTACAAGATCTCCGGTCACTGGGATCACTACCGCGACGGTATGTTCATTCTCGGAGATCCCGACGATGAAACCAAGGAATGCTTTGCACTCCGCCCTATGACCTGTCCTTTCCAATATCAGGTGTTCCTCAACAAAACGCGCTCCTATCGCGACCTTCCCATGCGTCTCGGTGAGACTTCTACGCTCTTCCGCAATGAGGATTCCGGTGAGATGCACGGCCTTATCCGCGTTCGTCAGTTCACCATTTCCGAGGGTCACCTCGTTCTGCGTCCCGACCAGCTCGAAGAAGAATTCAAGGGTTGCCTGACGCTTGCAAAGCACGTTCTTGAGACCGTAGGTCTTTGGGAAGATTGCTCCTTCCGTTTCTCTCAATGGGATCCCGCCCGCACCGATAAGTACGAGGGTACTCCCGAGCAATGGAACGAGGCTCAATCCATTATGAAGACGCTCCTTGATGAAAACGGAATCAACTACGAAATTGGTATTGACGAAGCCGCTTTCTACGGCCCCAAGCTCGACATTCAAATTAAGAACGTATTTGGCAAAGAAGATACTATCGTTACCATCCAAATCGATATGCTGCTTGCAAAGAAGTTCGGCATGGAATACGTTGACTCCAACAACCAGCTTGTAACGCCTTATATCATCCACCGTACGTCCTTGGGATGTTACGAGAGAACGCTCGCGCTTCTCATTGAAAAATACGCAGGCGCATTCCCGCTGTGGCTCGCTCCCGAGCAGATCCGCATTCTGCCCATCGGCGACGAGCACGTGGAATATGCCAAGACGGTTTACAACAAGCTGTCGTCGGCAGGACTCCGCGTAGAGCTCGACGATTCTTCCAATACCATTGGATACAAGATCCGCAATACGCAGCTGCAAAAGGTACCTTATATGCTCATCATCGGTGCCAAGGAAGTGGAAGAGGGAACCGTATCGATCCGCAATCGCGCAGGCGAGACGGTATCCAAGCCTCTGTTTGCGTTCCTTGCAGACGTTCTTTTGGAAATTGCCGAAAAGAGAAGATAAAACAACTCGGGGTACTTGCCATTGGCAAGTACCCCAAGTTTTTCCGTAAAATCCTGTTGACTTTTCCGTCAAAATGTAGTATAATCTCATTGAACGCGCAAACTTTGTGCATTTGCCCCAAATTGTCCAAACAATAAATCTTGACCGAATATAATTAAATATGGTATAATTCCTTTTGAAAATACGCTTTTTTGACAAAAAGCGACCAAGCATATCAAGCAAAGGAGACATACTATGCATTATATTCTCTATAACCCCCTTTCCGGCAATAAGCAGGGATTGGAATATTCCCGTTTGCTGTTGGGCAATCACGTTCCGACAGATGCTCAAATGATCGCTCTTTCTTCCATCAAGAATTACGCTGATTTTTGGTCGAATATCGACCTTGAAAACGACATCGTTATTCTTTCGGGCGGCGACGGCACACTCAATCGCTTTATCAATGAAAATGATGGCTTGATGCTCCCCAAAAATCTTTTCTATTTTGCATCGGGTAGCGGCAACGACTTCAAAAAAGACGCAGCAGACGAGGACACCACGCTCATTCCTTTGCACAAATACATCAAGGATCTGCCCACAGTTACCGTCAAAGGCAAGACCTCTTACTTCATCAACGGCATCGGCTACGGCATCGATGGCTATTGCTGTGAGGCAGGCGACAAGCAAAAGCTGAAATCCGACAAGCCCGTCAACTACACCGCGATTGCCATCAAGGGCTTGTTGTTCCACTTCAAACCCACCAACGCAAAGGTTACTGTTGACGGCGTTACCAAGGAATACAAGAGAGTATGGATCGCCCCCACAATGAAGGGAAGATATTATGGTGGCGGTATGTTTGTTACCCCCGAGCAGGATCGCTTTGATCCCGAGGGCAAGGTATCCTTTGGTGTTTTGCACAATTCGAGTGCTTTGCACACCCTGATGATCTTCCCGTCCATCTTCAAAGGTAAGCACGTTGAGCATACCAAGCAATTCGAGGTGCGCACTGGACATGAGATCACGGTAGAGTTTGACCGTCCTACCGCGCTCCAAATCGACGGCGAGACTGTTCTCGACGTTACATCATACACTGTTAAAACCGGCAAGCTTGCTCAAAAGAAGGAGACTGTGGCTGCCGAGGTATAAGAAAGGCAGTTTTTATGCTGAGTTACGTTTTTCGGATACTATCTGCATTGGGCAGTATATGGCTTGTTTTCGGCACACAAATCCATTGGCTGTGGCTTTTGCCCATCGGCGTTGGGATGTATGTTGCACTAAACGCTCTCTTTTTTTGCGGCCTTTGGTTTTCTACCATTTTTCTGCCCAAAAAAGACCCGATCGATAAACCGCGCAATTTTTACGGCGTCATTCGTTTTGTTTGCGACTGGGCAATGACCTGTTTGCGTGTCAAAACCGTTTTTCGCGGAATGGAAAAGTTCCCGGATGAGCCCTTTGTGCTCGTTTCCAACCATATTTCCAACTTTGACCCCGTAGTGGTCTTGTCAAAGGTGAAGGGGAGAAAGATTGCGTTTATCTCCAAGCCCTCAAACTTCAAAATTCCCGTAGCAGGTCCTTACACACACAATGCTGGCTTTTTGGCTATCGACCGTCAAAACGCCATGAAGGCGATGCGTACCATCAAGCGCGCGAGTGAGCTTGTTGTAAGCGAACAAATGATTATGGGTATTTATCCCGAGGGAACGAGAAGCAAAACAGGAGAGCTGCTTGAGTTCAAGGAGGGCGCGTTCCTGCTTGCAAAGCGTGCCAAAGCTCCCGTTGTGGTAATGACCACAAAAGGCACAAATCAGATCGCCAAGCGTATGGTCCTCCGTTCCACCAAGGTCGAGCTTGATGTGATCGAGGTCATCGACAAAGAAACCGTACAAAATATGAAACTGAACGAGCTTTCCGCACACGTTCGTGAAAGCATTGCAAACGCCATGCAATAAAGACATATTCCATAAAAGAGGTGCTCCGAATGAATCTGCAACTCCTTACCAAAAGCAATTTGCATACACACACTCGCTTTGCCGACGGAAAACACACGGCAGAGGAGGTCGTTTTGTCTGCAATTGACTGTGGAATGGAGGTGCTGGGATTTTCGGAGCATTCTTTTCATTCTCATCCAACTGTGTTCGGGATGAAATCTCCCGAGCGTCAAGAAGAATACCGCAAAGAGGTGGAGCGCCTCAAGGGTGTCTATGCCGACCGCATCAAGATTCTGTGCGGCATCGAGCAGGATTCCCAAAGCGGTGTGCCCACCGACATTTACGATTATGTCATCGGCTCGGTGCACTATATCTCTTTGGGCGGAGAGCTCTGCGCCGTTGATCACTCGGCACAAGTCACGTTGGATGCTATCAAGAGGCACTGCGGCGGAGATCCGATGGTCTATGCCAAGGCTTATTTTGAGTCGGTTGCACGGGTTGAAGAAGATACACAATGCGACATCATCGGGCACTTTGATCTGCTCACCAAATTTGATGAGCGTGCCGCTATTTTTGATACAAGCGACCCGCGCTATATCAAGGCAGGACTCGAAGCCCTTGACGCACTTCTCGAAAAAGATGTCATTTTTGAGGTCAATACGGGCGCAATGTCACGCGGATATCGTACAACTCCATATCCCGCGCCTATCTTTTTGCGCCGTATTGCAGAAAAGAGAGGGAACATCACTCTTAACTCCGATGCACACGATAAGAACTATCTCACACACGGCTTTGAAAAGGCTTTGCAAATCATAAAAGCAAGCGGAATCGGCTCGGCTTTAACAATGACGCCGAGTGGCTGGAAGAATATTCCCATTTAACTTAAAAAGATTGCAAATTAACGGCGGTTCTACTTGACAAACCGCCGTTTTTTTGGTATACTAAAATATATTTATTCCGAGGAGGGAAAACAACTATGAATTTTTTTGATGAACTCGTTAGTTACGACAAAGAGGTCTTTGATGCGTGTGAATTGGAATTGAACCGCCAACGCCAAAACATCGAACTGATCGCATCCGAGAACATCGTATCCAAGGCTGTCCTCTTGGCGGCAGGAACGGTGCTGACCAATAAATATGCAGAGGGTTTTCCCGGTAAACGCTACTACGGTGGCTGTCAATATGTCGACATCGTAGAGGATATCGCTCGTGAGAGAGCGAAGAAGCTCTTTGGTGCAGAGCACGCAAATGTGCAGCCTCACTGCGGTGCCTCCGCAAACCTGGCAACGTTTTTTGCTTTCCTCAATCCGGGTGACACCGTTATGGGCCTCAATCTCGCCCACGGTGGACATCTTTCCCACGGCTCTCCCGTAAACATTTCGGGTAAATATTTCAACGTTGTTCCTTACAGTGTATCCGATGATACCGAGATGCTTGATTACGAGGAAATGCGTCGCATCGCACTCGAATGCAAGCCCAAGCTCATCGTTGCAGGTGCAAGTGCATATTCCCGCACCATCGATTTCGCAAAGATTCGCGAGATCGCCGATGAGGTAGGCGCTATCTATATGGTCGATATGGCACACATCGCAGGTCTGGTAGCTGCAGGACTCCATCCCAGCCCGGTTCCTTACGCTGACGTTGTAACCACAACTACACACAAAACTCTGCGCGGTCCTCGCGGTGGCCTTATTCTGTGCCGCGAAAAGTTTGCAAAGCAGATCGACAAAGCCATTTTCCCCGGCACACAGGGCGGTCCTTTGATGCACATCATCGCCGCCAAAGCAGTTGCCTTTGGAGAAGCGATGACCGATGAGTTTAAGGAATACCAAAAGCAGATCATCAAGAATGCAAAGGTTCTGTGTAAAGCGCTGACCGATGCAGGCTTCCGCGTAGTTTCCGGCGACACCGATAACCACTTGATGCTCATCGACC
>JAZNZC010000005.1:0-8090 GCA_045594745.1 Eubacteriales bacterium | reverse complement strand
GCTACGCTATGCAGATCGTTATGGACGATTCCCTGATCCATACGATCGCAGAGCGTGTAATGGGCCTTTGGAATCAGGAAAATACAAGGTTGCCACAACTGCAAGCAAGACTCAAGGAAACCGAACGGCATATCCAAAATATGCTTAATGCCATCCAGCAAGGAATCCTCACACCGTCAACCAAGCAAAGGCTTGACGAATTGGAGCAAACAAAGCAAGAGATCGAAGTGGCAATCTGCCAAGAGCAGATAAAGAATCCGTCTATTACCAAAGAGGAGATTATTTGTTACATCAAAAAATTCCGCGATCTGAATCTGGACGACATCAACGCAAGAAAAGCCTTGATTGACAATTTTATCAACTGCATTTATCTTTACGACGACAAACTGCTATTTACATTTAATTTCAAAGAAGGAACAAAGGAGCTCTCCTTGAATGACTTGGAGAGTGATTATTTAGAGCATAGTTCGGATATGAGGGTGGAAGGGTCACCAAATAAGCCGAGGGGACTGCACAAGTGCAGTCCCCTCGGTTTATTTCGTTATCTGCACAGAATTGAACTCCGCAAATTTTCGTCAACGAAAATTTGTTAGGACCTGCGCTATCGTGGCTTCCCTTTTCGACAGCATAAACGCGCAGGTTTGAGTTCAGATTCTCCCACGGGTAAGAATCGCTCCGCAATGCAAGCGAACGCTTGCATTGTTGGAGTTCGCATCCTCGCCGCAGAGCAGCGGCCGCTCGCGAGCCGATGGCAAGGCGAAGGATATTCGTCGCAGACGAAATTCTCCCACGTTATCCCCTTCCACGCAATCATAATACGCTTATCCATTTTATTTCAAAGTAATGATGCCACAAAATAAACGCTCCGTTGAATTTTTCAATCAATATCAAACAAAACGGTTATTGTAATTTATCGTGAAATATAGTATCCTATTATTGAAGGCCTTCACGATTATAAATCAATAAAGGAGAACCATTATGCAAATTAAATTGGCTAAAAAGCTGAAAGAATTACGAGGCGCACATAATAACACACAAGAAGAATTGGCAAAATTCCTTGGTATTTCTGTGCAGGCTGTTTCCAAATGGGAACGAGCCGAAGGAATGCCTGATATTACCCTTCTTCCACAAATCGCAGGATTTTACGCAGTCTCTGTAGATTCTCTATTGGGCGTAGATGAAGCATCAAAAGAGATGCGAATTCAGGAAATTTGCAAAGAATATGATCGTATTCGTCAATATCCTCCGAGAGACGATGGGACGTTGATTGTTGAACACAATATCGAGGCAGGCATAGAACATATAAGAATGGCTCTTAAAGAACTGCCCGATTGTTGGTTTTTTATGCAACTGCTTGCATCTGATTTGTGGTACTATGCAAAATCAAAAGACGGAGAAGAAAAAGCGCAATTTTTAGACGAATCCGAAGGATGGTGCCGAAAACTGTTGAAAAATGCGCCACCCGATTGCCGATGGCGCCATTGTGCAAATGAGATACTGTGCTTGGTTTTATACGAGGAAGGAAACAAGCAACAAGCCGTTGAGTTAGCACAAAGTATGCCTGATGCTATTGGCTCCAATGATTATATGTTAACCAATGTTTTGGAAGGCACAGAATTGGAACGTCAATTAAATATATCCACCCGCGAGTTTATTCGGTTGGCATACCTGTGCGCAAAAAAGATGGAAGAAAACAATTTTAATAAATATCAATTACAAAATCAACACGCCATCAAGCATCAGCTGAATTTTATTGCAAGCTATATATGTAACGAATGATTTTTGAACACTCACCCATACAAGCAAATCCGAACTTTTACGCATCTGGCGAAGGGTTCGGGCTTGTTTTTTATTATGATTATTTGAGCAAAACCGATTGAAATGCTCCCCAAAATGTGATATAATTAGCCTATCAATAAACGCGAGGAGATGGTTTACTTTATGACAGATAATAAAGAAATGTTGGGTACAGCCCCCATAGGCAAGCTTTTGTTCCGTTTGGCGCTCCCCACCGTTGTGGCACAGCTTGTGAATATGCTCTACAACATTGTCGACCGCATTTATATTGGGCATATGCCTGAGGTGGGCGACCTTGCCCTAACGGGCGTGGGTGTTTGTATGCCTATTATTTTAATCGTTTCGGCTTTTGCGGCACTCGTCAGCTCGGGCGGTGCACCGCGCGCCTCCATCTTTATGGGCAAAAAGGATATGGAAAGTGCCGAACGCACGCTTGGCGGCTGTTTTGGCTTACAGGTGATCGTTTCATTGGTACTCACAGTCGTTTTGCTGATTTGGAACCGCGACCTTTTGCTGGCGTTTGGTGCAAGCGAAAACACCATTGAATATGCAACCTCGTATATGAGCATCTATGCCATTGGCACGATTTTTGTGCAGCTGACGCTTGGAATGAACGCTTTTATTTCGGCACAGGGCTTTACCAAAATTTCGATGCTTTCGGTCGTTATCGGTGCCGTTGCGAATATCGCGCTCGATCCGCTCTTCATTTACGGCTTGAATATGGGTGTGCGCGGTGCGGCACTCGCTACCGTTCTTTCGCAGGCATTTTCCTGTGCATGGGTAGTGTTCTTTCTGTGCAGTTCCAAAAGCCTTTTGAGACTGCAAAGAAAGCATCTGATTCCATCCCCGAAGATCGTTCTGCCTTGTATTGCTCTTGGCTCGGCGACTTTTATTATGCAGGCAAGTGAGAGTGTGATCTCGATCTGTTTTAACTCCTCGCTCCTGAATTACGGCGGAGATATTGCCGTGGGCGCGATGGCGATTTTAACAAGCGTGATGCAATTTGCAATGCTTCCGACGCAAGGGATCGCACAGGGCGCACAACCCATTTTAAGCTACAACTATGGCGCACAAAACGCCGAGCGTGTGAAAAAAACCTACAAGACACTCCTTTTCTCTTGTTTGATATATTCAGTCGTCCTTTGGCTCGCGGTTATGCTCTTCCCCCGCTTGTTCGTTTCAATATTTACCCCCGATGCGGCACTCATCGATTTTGCTGCAAATGCACTTCGCATCTATTTTGGCGGTATGGTGCTCTTCGGTATTCAGATCGCGTGTCAGATGACCTTTGTCTCCCTTGGCAATGCACCATCCTCAATTATTGTAGCGGTCGTGCGAAAATTCGTTCTGCTTCTTCCCCTCATCTACATTATGCCGCACCTTGCAAGCGACCCGACTACGGGCGTCTATATGGCAGAACCCGTTGCTGACGTGCTTGCCGTAACCTTTACCGCTATCCTCTTCATTTTTCAATTCAAAAAGGCGTTGAAAAAGATTGAGACGAAGGAATGACTGATTTCTTTGTTAAACTCTTGACAAACCGTCAAAACAGTTGTATAATAAGAATGTTCAAGGACTATATTATAAAAAATCAAAAAAGGAGAATTGAACTATGAAAGTTTTACTTGCTGGCGCTTTTGGAAATCTTGGCGCAGACATTTTGAAGAAATTGGTGGCTGAGGGTCACGAGGTTGTTGCCGCAGATATGGCGGAACGCGATTTGGGCATTGATAAAAAGTATACCTTCAAAAAAATTGACGTCACCGCTCCCGAGACGCTCAAGGGTATTTGCGACGGTTGTGAGACCGTGATCACTACCGTAGGTCTTACCAAGGGCTCTGCTACCGTTACCCCCTATGAGATCGACTATCAGGGCAATCTTAATCTCTTGAACGAGGCAAAGGCCGCAGGTGTAAAGAATTTCACCTTTATTTCGGTTATCAAAGCCGACAAAGCACCTCACATCCCGATGCTGCACGCAAAGGCAATGTTTGAGGAAGAGCTTAAGAAGAGCGGACTTTCTTACGTTATCCACCGCCCCACCGGTTATTTCTATGACATCATCAAGGTATTCAAGCCGATGATCCTCAAGGGAGAGGTTACACTGCTTGGCAAAAAGCCCATTCACGCAAACGTTATCTCCACCGAGGACTTTGCCGAGTTCATCGTTTTGCACATGAACGACGAGAACGCTTGCTACGACGTTGGCGGCAAGGAGACTTATTCCTATGAAGAACTCGCAACGCTATGCTTTGAAGCCGCAGGCAAGCCCGTTGTGATCAAACGCGCCCCCGCAATGCTGTTCGATATGCTCGCTTTCATCAACAAAGTGAAAAAGACCGGTAAGGAAGGCGTTCTGAAATTCGGCAAATGGACAATGACCGAAGAAATGGTCGGCTCTACCGTTTACGGTGATATGAGCTTTGCAGCATACATTAAAGAAAGCTTCAAGGAGGAAAACTGATATGCCTTGGTCACTTTTGGGAATTCTCGCAATCGTTTGTGCCGTTCTTTCGGCAGTTGGTTTTTATAAGTTCGTTTACTTCCTTTCCATCGGCTACGGCTTTGCCGTTGCAGGCGGTGGCATCGCCATTTTTGTAATGGCTCTCGTTAATCCCACCGATGCTCCTATTTGGATCCTTTTGATCCAAGCCGCACTTTTTGTCGCCTACGGTATTCGTCTTTCGGGCTTTTTGCTTGTTCGCGAGCTCAAGACCGCAAGCTATAAAAAAACATTCCAAGAAGTCTCCGGAGATGGCAAAAAGATGCCCTTCTTCGTTCTGTTCACCATTTGGGTATCTGTTACCGTGCTCTATGTAGCACAGGTAAGTCCTATGCTCTTCCGTTATGACAACGGCGCTTCCGACCTCGTTCTCCCCCTTGTTGGTATTGTAATCTCTATTCTCGGCCTTGTGCTTGAAAGCGTTGCCGACAATCAAAAATCCGCGCAAAAGAAGGTTCGTCCCGATATGGTTGCGACCCAAGGTCTGTATAAGCTTTGCCGTTGCCCCAATTATCTTGGCGAGATCATCTTCTGGACAGGTGTATTTATTGCAGGTATTACCGCTTATGCAACCGTTGGTCAATGGATCACCGCAATTTTGGCATACGTATGCATCGTTTACATCATGTTCAATGGCGCACAACGCCTTGAAAAGCGTCAGATGGCACGCTATGGCGAGAATGAAGAATACAACACCTACGCAAACAAGACCCCCATCATTATCCCCTTCCTTCCTATTTATCACCTGAACAAAAAGAAATAATCGGAGGACTATAAAATGGACTTCACCGTTTCAATGGCACTTGTCGATTACATCCCCGTACTCTTTTTTGCTCTGGCGGCAATCATTCTTTTGCGCGATCTGTATAGCAAAATGAGCAAAACCGCCTTTGCACTCTTTGCCGCAGGCGTGACGAATATCACCATTGCCGGCGCGCTGAAAGCGACATGGAAGCTCCTTTATGCCGCAGGTGTATGCGATTTTCAGGCTCTGAACGCAATGTTCTTCCCCACCCAATCCATCGGCTTTATACTGGCGGGTATCGGAATTCTTATTATGATCTGCAAAAAGAAAAGCAACCACAACATCGCCGCCGCGGTTGTTCCCCCTGTTTTTTCGGGCACGTTCGTTTTTGTTGGCTTGATGGTTGCAGGACTTGGCATGATGGATGCCGTGCTCTGTATGCTTGCCGCAAAGCTGAAAAAGCCGTGGCTGATTGCTATATTCATCCTCTCCTTTGTCTGCTCGCTCTGCATGGGATACCTTTCCTCTAAGGATTTTGCGCAGGCTTCGATGAATTGGATCGCCGAGGGCGTGAACGTAATCGGTCAAGGCACGCTGCTTGTTGGCGCTTACCTGCTACACAAAAATGGGCTTGCTGATCTTGATCTCGGGGGCAAAAAAGCATGACAAGTACAACACTTCAACGCTATATTGCTGACAGCTATTCCCTAACGCCCATCAGCGTTGGCGAATTTGCCAAGCTGAAAGTAAACGGAATGAAATTCACCATTCGTGCTTATCACGTCGAAGGTCTTGGACATGTTTCCATTATGTGCGCAAAGGGCTTTTTCGGCTTGATGAAAATGGACACCTTAATGATCGTTCCCACCGAGAGGGATCTACCCCTCTATTCCTACGACCGTATTCAGGCGATGGGCAATGATACGCTCATTGTAGAGCTTTATAACACTTTGATACAGCCGCTCGATCTCTCTCTTATGAGCCATATCAAGGCAAAATTCAGACACCTTGAGGAAAGAGACCCCGGCGTGCATTGGTACGACAGCATCAAGCTCCCCGAAAGCATCTCCAAAAAAGGCACGAAGGCACAAAAGGACGATTTGGAGGCACTTGCCGCCGAGCATTTCAGCGCTTATTTGCACGCCCCTGCCAAAAAAGTAGTTGACATTGCAAAAAAGCAGGAACTTTCAAAGGAATACGTCGAAGGACTTTTGAGCGAAGGCGGACCTTCCACCGACGTGTTCAAAAAAGCGCTTGGCGAAGAAAAAACCGCAAAGCTCTTTAGAGAAATTTTATTTGGAATTGCATAAAAAAGCAGACAGAGAACCACACAGTTCTCTGTCCTTTTTTGTTTATTCAATATCCAATTCGGGCGGCACGTCAATTTCTTCACCGACGTACTTACCGTTCTTTTTGCGCTGACGCACGCACTCGGAGAGCAGATATTCGATCTGTCCGTTTACCGAGCGAAAATCATCCTCTGCCCACGCGGCAATCGCCGCATAGAGCTTTGGAGAGAGGCGCAGCGGGATCTGCTTTTTTTGCGAATCGTTCATACGGTGTCACCTTTATCAATACAGGCTGCCCGAATTGACTACCGGTTGTGCATCGCGGTTGCCGCAAAGAACGACCAACAAATTGGAAACCATAGCGGCTTTTCTCTCGTCATCGAGCACGACGGTGTTGTTTTGAGAGAGGCGATCGAGTGCCATTTCTACCATACCGACAGCACCGTCAACGATCATTTTACGAGCATCAATGATGGCGGATGCCTGTTGACGTTGCAGCATAACAGCCGCGATCTCGGGAGCGTATGCGAGGTATGTGATGCGTGCTTCGATGATCTCGATGCCTGCTTCTTCAACACGTGCTTGAATTTCACCGCGGATGCGGTCAGCAACGACGTCGCTGGAGCCACGCAGGCTTCCCTCGTCGGCAATGCCGTCGCCGGTGGTATCAACGCCGGGGGCTACGTCATAGGGGTAAATGCGAACGACATTACGCAGTGCGCTATCGCATTGCAGGGAGAGGAATTCCTTGTAGTTGTCAACGTTGAAAACAGCCTTTGCGGTGTCAACAATGCGCCACGTAACGGCAATTCCGATCTCAACGGGGTTGCCGAGGCAATCGTTGATCTTTTGGCGATTGTTGTTGAGCGTCATAATTTTAAGAGAGATTTTTTTGTTTTCGGTTGCAACGTTAACGGCAATCTCGCCGTTTTCTTTGACCGCAACTCCCATACTCTTGGTTGAAACATCACCGCTTTGGTTGAGCTTTGTGTTAGCCGCAGGATTTACAGAGCCGCAGAAAGGGTTGACAGCGTAAAATCCCTCGCCCTTGAGCGTGCCAACGTATTTGCCGAACAGAGTAAGAACAAGCGCCTCTTGGGGCTTGAGCACGCGCAGACCGCACAGCGGGATCCAACCGAAGCAGAATACAACCATACAGATGCCAAACAGCACCCAACCAAGCACAATTCCCTCTTCCCCCATAATACCGCCGATCACAACGCCAACAAGCGCCAAGAGCAGTACCAAAACGTCAATGATGAGAACAGACATACCGTTTTTTACATGTTTTAAAACTTTTTCTTGCATGATAGTACCTCCTAATATGTGGTATCATTATGATATCACATTTATTTCATTTTGTCAAGGGGTTTGAGAAAAATAATTCAAAAAATTAAGCGGCGCAACACTTGATATGTCATCCTGAGCGGAGAAAACCTCGAGTGGTTTTCGTAGTCGAAGTTTTGCGGAGTGAAGAACGGAGCAAAACCGAGGAGCGTAAGCGACGATGGGATCTCGCAACAAATCTCGGTGGCTTGCCAATGGAATGTTACATTGATACAGAAAGCCACCCAAACTCCCTCGGAGATCCCTGCGGCGCTTTGGCGCCTTGCTTTTACCTCGCTACTCGCTCGGTAAAAGTTCGACTCGAAATTGGTACAAAAATTAGAAAAAAATTAAAGAAATTAAATGACATTTTTGTTTAGAGCAACCATAGGGGCACAGTACCCGAGGGTACTGTGCGGGCGCTCATGGT
>JAZNZC010000004.1:0-10968 GCA_045594745.1 Eubacteriales bacterium | reverse complement strand
GCCAAACGAGGCATTGCCGCCTCAATGTGGGCTATGCGTTCCCTGATCTCGGTTTGTTTTCCATCGCTTTCAACGCGCTCGAGTGCGAGCTCTCCCGCTTCGGGAATGGCGCGCTGTATCTCGACACATTTGAGGTGGAGCATTCTGCGTACAATGGCGTCTGCGTCGCTGCTATGCGCTAAGACGGTCAGCTTTTTCATTGTACTTATCGACATTTAGATGCTAACCCCCTGATTACGATCTTTTCGGCGCTTCTCTTGCGCAAGGACGCCTGACGGACGATCTCCGCGGCCTCCTCCTTCGCTTCGGTGTCAAGCCGATCGCGCAAATTTTCGGCACGCTCGCGTAGCTGCAAAATGACCTCTTTTGCCGCGGCAATGGTCTCGGTCTCGGTGCTCTCGCACAGAGCCACGCCACGCTCTTGTGCCTCGACAATCATTTGCTCTGCCTTTTCTTGCGCTTCGCGCAGGATGCGCTCGGCTTCTTGTTCGGTTTGTTTCACCATTTTGATTGATTCTCTTGACATTAAAACCTCCGTGCGGTTTCCCGTCATTTTTATTCCGACAAAAAGGTCGGAGAGTTGGTATTTTTTGACAAAATAACCTTACCAAATATTATACCACAACTCCTCCCTGTTTGCAAGCAGTTTTTGTCGTTTTGTATAAATTTTTTATTTAACAATAATATTATGATTACAATATCTATTGCGCGTCATTCATATTTTCATTTTTGCAAAGCGGGCTTTTGCTTTGTGCCAAGGGCGTTTCGGCAGTTGGATTTTTGTAAAAGATCAGCTCCTCACCCTCGGGATAAACGCCGTCCGGTGTGAACGGCAATTCACGGGTCTTGATACCGCACCCAAACAGCTCTAAAATTTGCGGAATGGGCAGGATGCTCTCCTCGTCAATGTTCCAAACGTGGGAGAGTCGATGATAGCTGTTTTGCACGTTCTGCCTCTGCCCTAACAGATAGGATTCACAAAGAATGGCAATATGATGCTCGCTTTGCCACGGGATCCGCATCAAAAATCGGTATTTTTGAGCCCGCCAAAGGGCTCTGTCGTGCAGATCGTCGAGAGACAAAAAATCACGCCTGATGCGCTCTCCATAAACCTCGGTTGCCCAAGACATACATTTTTCGGCCAAAAGTCGATAATAGTTGCCGATAACATCCTTCCCCTCGGGCAGTAAAAGCTCTGCCTCGGCACGCAGAAGAACCTGATAACCCTCACGCACAGTTGCTCCGCGTTTTTCGGTGGTTGTATTCAATGTAATCGCCTCCTTTTTATCTTCTTATTCACAAAAAGGAGAAAATATGAGGGATTGAGGATGTCCTAAAAAGGAAAACGGCGACACCGCCCGGTGCCGCCGTTTTCTGTTATTCTGTGGCTGCCATTGGATGGCAATAGCGAATATCCGTTACGGTATCATCAGTCAAAAGAAATTCCAAATACATTTCGCTTGTATTATATTGCAAAAAGGTGTTTCCTTGCTTGTCGGGAGTTCCGTATGCCCCGATAACAGCATCCTTTGTGCTACCGATACGAATACCTTCTTCGGTTGCCACAGTATCGTCATAGAAAACAACTCTGTAAACGAAATCCTTTTCGCCCATCGGATAGGTATTGATCTCGAAGCCTGCGTAGGTGTAGACCTTATCCAAGCCCTCAAACGCGCAGGATGTGGATTCGTCATAATCACGCCATTCGCCAAGAGCCGCGAGAATGGGCGCAACATCATCATTGATGGCGATTTTTGTAGCGCCGCTCGTAAAGGTATAGGTTTTTCCCTCTTCGGCGGGGGGATCGTTATCTTTGCAAGCAACAAAGGAAAGCGCCATTGCTGCAAGTAAGAGATATATCAAAATTTTTTTCATTGTTTTTCTCCGTTTCGTTCTTTTTGATAGATTGCGAGCTTCTCCGCCCAAAGGGAGTCAAGCTCGGTGTTGCCTCTGCGATCGGAAAAACCGTATTTCGCCACAAGAATATTACCGAAATAGGATGTCAGCTTCTCGGCTCCGTATACGTTGAGGTGCACGCCACCGTCATAGGTGTCGGTGCTCCAATCGATGCCGATCTCCTCGTCAAGGGGAATGAAATTATAGTAATCCACGCCCTTTTCATTTGCCCAAGCGACGATCTGTGCTTCCCACTCGTCGTACCAATAGTATTTCCAGTTGTTGGTGGGGGCTTTGATGAGAATGAACTCTACTCCTTTCTCCTCGCAGAGGTGTCGCATTTTTTCAAGGTATTCAAAGCCGATGGCGGGTAAGGTGTAGTCGGCAAGCGAATATCCTTCACGGTCGCTCGTTTTGGGTGAGATGGCGGTTTGCATCAGATATCCGTTGTGCGATACGGTGTCGCGGTGGAAAAGGTATTCCCAATCTTCGCCTTTTAACTCGCTCCAGCGGCTATGAAAGCGCAGAAGCGGAAAAACGTAAGAAAGGAAATCCTCTTCCTCGGTCATCGAGGCGCGAATGGCATCAACTTTGCTACTCGACCACTTCATACCGTCGAGTGTCATACGGTTATAGGCTTCGTTTTGCGGCTTTCCGTATTTGATGGAAAGTACGTTAAAAACCACTGCCTTTGGCGTTTCTCGCTTGAGGGTTTCCTCAAGGAGATAATAGGATTGCCAAATGAGCTGTTGTGCGCTGCCGCGCACGTAGGATGTAATGCCGTACTCCTGCCACAATGTGGGGGGCGTGAAGCATTCGTAAACCTCACAGTCGCCGATGAAAACGACGTCGTGGTCGGGCGTTTCATTGTAATATTCGGCAATGAGGGCGCCGTCGCGCGAGGTGGTCATATATTTTGGCGTGACAAGCATTTGCGCAAAGCCAAGGCAAAGAACTGTGGCAAGCAAAATGCAGGTGCACAAAATGAGTGTTTTTTTCATAAAACTCCTTGTATATCAGTCAGGAAAAATAGAGTATCATTGCAACAATAATGTTGAGATAAGCAACGGCGGAGAGTGGGACGCCGATGCGAACCGTTAATTGATTGATCTTTTGCGTGATGCTCTCGGGAATGCGACAGATGCATTTTTCAAATACAACAATGCCGAGAAATGCACCGAGCGTATTCAAGGCGATATCCTCAAAGGAGAACACACCAAAGCTTGCAAAAAGCTGAATGCATTCCACCGCACATGAAAAGGCGCAGGCAAAGCCAACGGCTCTTTTTTTGTCGTAGAAAAAGGATGCGTAAATCCCCCACGGCATAAACACAAGAATGTTGAGAGTGGCGATGAGGAGTCCTCGGATGAACCGCCAAGGATTCGTTTCAAGGAAGAAATCGAAAAAGCGAAAACCGTTGAGAAAACGTTCCCCCAGCGACATTGGAGAGTTAATGTTGATCTCGGAAATAAAGGAAAACTTAAACACGATCGCCCAGATCAAAAGCAGAACATAAATACCCATGGCAAAAAGGAGTACCCTCTCACCTTCGGCTTGGCGCTTTTGCGGCAAAAACAAGCGGCGCAAAAAGGCTTTGATTGCGTTCACAGACTTCCCTCCTTTCCCGAAAATCAGAATTGTTGATAGATGAATTGCGATGCATCATATCCGATGCCGTATGCACCAAAGATGAGAATAACAACAACAAGTGCACAAAGTGCGGCAAACCATACCACGGATTTCTTGGCGGCGCGGCGATGTACGGGTGTCTCTCTGCCGAGGCGGTCAAAAAGATTGATAACGGCAATGCCACAAAGAATGACACACCATTCGGCAAGACCGAGGCCAAAAGAGGTCAAACCACCCGAAAAAAGCTCACCCACGTTCCATTTTGTGAGCATACTGCCCCACAAACGGAAGGTCTTGGGCACATCGCGGTAGCAGTCAAGACTGCGGATCAGACCCATTAAGAGAAAAGTTCTTGTTGCTTGCCATCCATGCCATACGCGTGAGTTGGAAAGACTCGGGAATTTTTGATAGAAGCGACGGTAAAGAGGCTCACATTCGCGCGAGACGAGAATGACAAGACAATTCAAGAGTCCCCAAACGATAAAGTTCCAGCCCGCGCCGTGCCAAAGTCCCGTGAGGAACCACGTCACAACGGTTGCAGTGTAAACGGGCAGACGCATACCAAAGCCCTTTCCAAGTCGTTTGGTCGCTCCGAGGGAGAGCTTTTGCATCCCCTTGGTAACAGACAGCGGATAGAAGATGTAATCGGTAAACCACGTTCCCATGGTGATGTGCCAGCGGTTCCAATACTCCTTTGTGGAGCGCGAGGAGAACGGGCGGTTGAAGTTTTCGGCAAGGCGGATGCCCATCGCCTCAGAAAGGCCGATGGTAATATCGATGCCGCCTGTAAAGTCGCCGTAGATCTGCGCGGAATAAAGCAGGATCAGCAAAAAGACATAGATGCCGTCAAATTTGTCCGATTGCTCGATCAAGGTTTTGATGCCGATCATTGCTGTGTCGGCTACGATCAGCTTTTTGAAGTATCCCCAAACCACGCGGAACAGTCCTGCGCGAACGGTTTCGCCGTTGAACGCGTGCTCGCCAATGAGTTGTTCCTGCAAGTCGCCGAAGCGGCTGATCGGTCCTTGCAACAGTTGCGGGAAGAAAGAGACGAACAACAAAAGCTTTGCGGGATTGGACTCGGCGCGCACTTTTTTGCGGTAGACGTCGATAAGGTATCCCATCGATTGAAACGTATAGAACGAAATACCAAGCGGCAACAAAAGTGACGGAACGGTGAGTGTCTGTCCACCAAAAGCACCGAGAATACTATTGACGTTTCCTACTGCAAAGGCGGTATATTTCATCACAGCAAGCATACCGAAGCCAAGGATGAGTCCTACGGTCAGGACACGCAGGCGCTTCTTCTTCTCGGCGGCGCGATAGGCTTTGCGCAAGGTCTTTGTTTCACAGTGTTCTTGCACATAGGCTTCCTCGCGATCGATACGCTTTTGCATCAGTCGCGCGGTGAGGTAGGTCACAGCGGCGGTGTAGAGGATGAAGATTATACACTCCCAGCCCGCAAAGGCGTAAAAGCCAATGCTTGCCGCAAGAAGAACCCACCACTGCGTGCGACGCGGAACGAGATAATAAACGACCAGCGTCAGCGCAGCAAAGAGGATGAATGAAAATGACGTAAATTGCATTCTCTTTATTCTTCGTCAAGGCGTTCGATGAGTGCCCAGATGGTGTTTACGTTTTGGAAGTTTTCGGGAATGAGCTCCTCGGCAGGGATCTGTACATCAAACTCCATACCGATCTCGGTAACGAGGCGAACCATATCCAAAGAATCGAGCACGCCCTCGTCGTAGAGGTCGTCAATCGATGCAAAATCTACGTCGGGGTGAAGTCCGTTCAAAATTTTGAGTAATGTTTCCATATATAAACTCCTTACAGTTATCTAACTTATATTATACCTTTTTTTACTATGGTTGTCAATGTGAAACGGGAAGATTTTTGGGATTTTCAAGGATTTATTTACAGAAAACGAGTGTAGTTTATTGTAAACAAATGAACGTGCAACAATGAAAGGCTCCCTTGTGTAAAGGGAGCTGTCAGCGAAGCTGACTGAGGGATTGTTTTTGTGTGTAAAAATTTTACAATCCCTCCGTCACGGCTACGCCGTGCCACCTCCCCTTACACAGGGGAGGCTTTTTACGAAAGCCGTTTACAATGCGAATAGCCGCACCCGAGGGTGCGGCTGTTTGGGTAGTGAATAGGTTAATCAGTTCCCTTTTCTCTGAAAATGACGCATTTATCCAATCTCTCAAAAAGTGCATCAAAGCGTTTATCGGCTCTCATACTGTCAAACCAAGCATGCTTAAAGGCTTTTTGATAATCAAGAGGACTGATCCAATTCCACCAATCATTATACTGCATGCTGATTTCTTTGTATTCTTTGCCGTATTTTTCAAGCCAATTGATTTTGGATTCCAAAGCAAATCCTTCAAGTGCGGGAGACGAACAGCCTATCTTGAACTCGTCATCAGTGATAGACATAATCTGTTCAATCACACGTATAGTGTCTTCAAAGGCATCATAAGCTTCATCCATTTTTTCAAGCTTTGCAAACGATGCTGTATAACGAATGCCAAGCTGTATTCTTTCCTCGCACCATAAATCCGCACCTGTTCCACCGCTGATCAAATGCTTCTTATCGGGAGATAAATTGTTTACGGCATTGAGATAATTAAGCTGTGTTTCGCAAAACCAAATAAAATGATTTGGATCCTTGCAAAGATATACTTGCCAATCATTCGCCGCAGTTATAATATGTGAAAGCTCATTCCACAGAATGCCATGCCTTACGGGTTCAATTTTATCAAGCTCCTCGCGCATTTTGTATCTTTTGAACAGCAAGCTTGAACGCGCCATATCCTCTCGGCTGGCATATGCGTCCAAGAAAGTGTCAAGATGATCATCGTCCTCCATATATGACATACAATCAATAACATCCCAATGATCGTCTTTGGGGCACACACTGAATATTTCTTCTGCTAAAAGACGCATTTCTTCGAGTACCTTCTCGTCTCGGAACAAACGTACTTTCCAAATCTCGTAATACAATCCCCAAAACGAATAGTGTTGATACTCTCTGAGATTGCGGCGGATTTCACGCATAATCTCAATGCTTTTTTCAACATCCTTTGCGCGAACAGCACTGATGAATGCGTTTTGAAGCTCGGCACAAAACTTTTCTTTTTCTTCTTCGGTGCGACCAAGCAATGTATCTACCGACGTTTCAAAAAACGATGCGATCATTGGCAGCATTTCAATATCGGGATAAGTTGCCCCGATCTCCCACCGAGAAATTGCTTGTGGAGAGGTTCCAAATTTTTCTGCTAATTGCTCTTGGGTAAGATTCATTCGCCTTCGATGCAGGCGTATTTGATTTCCTAAATTCAATTTCATAATTTTATCTCCATTCTGTCACTCTCTGCGCAGAGCTTATGTTTTACCGGCAAGCATAGTATACCATATTTTTTTGCGCTATTCAAGCGCGCGTTTTGCGAGATTTTTTCTCACTTTTTGAGAGTTGAAAATGTAAGACAGCCGCACCCGAGGGTGCGGCTGTTCGTTAAGTTTTTAAGAGTCAAAGATTCCATGATCAACCAAAATTTGCACAAAAGCGTCTGAAGCTGTCCAAGTGGGGCTGGAATCCGATAAGACGGAACCTGCGGTATATACACAGTTCTTTATTTTAGTTCGCATCGAACCCATTTTGTTTCGCTATCTTGCTTCTTGTGATTGAATATATAACAAGTTTTTGGACACTCATTATGCACCCCAACATTACCATGGAAGAAAGAACAATCAATGCCATAACAAGCAAAGTTTGTTGGTTAGGATCGCTACTCAATAACTGAAAAGCCAAAAGGCCCAAAGCTACAGCAGAAACGCTAACAGCCGTCGCAGATTTTCCTTTTTTTGTGGGCGAGGTGTAAAGTTTGTTCTTGATTTTGATGAATATCACAATTTCATAAATTACAAAAATGATGATTCCACATATGATCGTCCAGAAGGAAAATCTATACCCGGAAAACACTTTTGAAAACAGACACAAACCCACGAAAAAAACGTCGAAAACACATAAGGTTGCCAATTTCATATATCTTGATATCAAATCTTTATCTGTAAAACTCAAAAGTGACAATCCCAAATACAGTACTGTAATTACTACACCTAAAATAACATTCCCAAACAATATCGTCAAGGATGAGAACGAGGTTATACATAAAATATAGAGAATGTTAAATGGGTTTCCTTGTTCCTTCGATATTTTGGGGCAAGCGTAAGTATATAATTCCTTTATCATACAATCTCCATTATTACATCAAGATGACTTCTTCTTTTTCAGATAAAACTTAGACTCTGTTCCGGCTCTCAATCGGCTGATATTTTGGTGGTGACGGGCTACGACGAGGATGCCTGCCACTGCCATAATCACAAGCGTTATGGGGTTACGGCATCCGAGAATGAAAAGAACTACGGGGAAAAGTACCGCAAAGCTCATCGATGCCACCGACATAAAACGGATGGTGAAAAGAATGATCACAAAAATGGCAAAGCAGATCAGTCCTGCGCGCCAATCGACAAACCACACGCCTGCAAGGAAGGTCAGCACTGCTTTGCCACCCTTGAAATCATACCACAGGGGGAACGCGTGACCAAGCATACAGCCAAGGAGCGCGGCGGCAGCGGCAAGTTGTCCTGCCCCAAAGGAATGATCCATTACAAATCGTGCGATCAGCACGGGAAGAATGGTTTTGCAAATGTCGATCGCCATAACACCAAAGGTTGCAGGGGCGAAGCCGTGGAGTCGTTTGAAGTTGGTAAAGCCGGGATTTTTGCTGCCGAGCTGTCGAATATCCTCTTTGTAGACCAAGCGCGAGAGGATAATGGAACCGTTGATGCCACCCAAGAGGTAAGCAAAAGCGGCAAATGCCAAACAATTCAAATATAACATGTCAGTACTTCCCTTTCGTTCAAGATTTGTTTTCGGTATCGGTGTATGCTGATAGGATCTGGTGTGTATTTTTGCGCACGCGAACGGTATACATCGTCGTCCAAAAGTTCGTCACGCCTACAAGTCCCATAGCAACGCCCATCCAAACACGAACGTCAAGCTCAAGATACGCCAAAATGATCAGCACGATGCCTGCGACGATCTCCAAAATAGCAGAGATGAGAACAAGATACCATTTTTGGATGCCGAATTGCTTCCCCTCAAGTGCCATTTGCGATTTGTTTGTGCCATCGAGCAAAGTCAATATAGATATAGCAGTTGGCAGAAGAACAGAAAGCTGAACGGGGTTAATGATAAGCAAAATGCCAAAAATGACGTTAAAGATGCCGAGGGCAAAGTCAAGCTGGAACGCCAAACGGTACATATCGTTGGAAAAATAGCCGTAAATACCCGTGGCTCCAATGATGATGCTGGCGGCTCCTACCAAGGCGTTGCGGAAAATTCCGGAATCCTCAAAATCCGGTACAAGTGCCAAAAGAAGCCCTGCCACAAAAAAGATGACTGCCGAAAAAAGGTGCATGATCTTTGCACTCTTTACAATGGCACTGCTGATATCTGTGTTGTTTTGTTGATTCATATCTCTTCACTCTCCTCTTTAGAATAATCGGTAACAGTTGTTTTATAAAGCGCGCTTTTGAAGTAGGTCGTAATGCGTTCACTTGCGCTCTGTATTTCGGTAGGGTCTGTTGTTCTGCGCGGATCACAGATCCAGCGCATCAGCGTTCCAACAAGTGCTTCCTCGCAGAGAACGCAAATGAGCTTTTCATCTCGTTCTTTGTCGCGGTTCTCACCTCGAATGCTTTTCAGGTATCCGAGAAGATGCGGCCGCACCTGCTTTTTAAGATAATCCGCCAGTGACTCATAGCCAACCGAATGGTAAAGGTTATAGAGCACCTTTTGATATTCGACACAGAACGCAAAGGATGAACCGAGAAAATCCTCAAAGCTCTCGCTTTCCCCTCCAATACGCTCAAATCCTGCAGCGAGGGCGTATTCGAGGACCTCGTAGATATCGTGGAAATAGTAGTAGAAGGTGTTGCGTGTAATGCCACAGGCTTCTACAATATCGCGTATAGTGATCTTTTTAACGGTCTTTTGTTCGACCAGACGCATCGTGGTTTCAACAATCACCTTTTGTGTCAGTTGTGACAAAAGCTTACCTCCTCTCTCGTATCCTTTCTTTTATTATAGCATTTTTTGCGTCTTTTTGCAACAACCACAATAAAAGTTTACAATATTTGTAAAAGCATTGATTTTTTTTGCAGAGTGTGCTATAATGTTTTGTATTTTGTTTGCGAAAAGGAAATCCGATTTTATGAAATTTCTCAACAACGTCAAGGGCAGTGCCATTCTCGCGCTTGCTGCCCTGATTTGGGGACTTGCATTCGTCGCACAAGCACAGGCTGTCGACCTTGTTCCGCCCTTTGCTTTCAATTCCATACGCTCCTTTATAGGAGCTGTGGCTTTGTTTGCGGTACTTGCGATCAAGAGCATAAAAACAAAAAAGCCGATCTTCCCCACCGAAAAAGCAAAGATAAGGGAAATGCTCATTGGCGGTATCTTGTGCGGCATTCTCTTGACTGTGAGCGTAAATTTTCAGCAATTTGGGCTCTCGGTCTATCCCGACGGCTCGGCAAGTGAAGCAAGAGCGGGGTTTATTACCGCGCTTTACGTCGTTCTCGTGCCTGTGGTTTCAATGTTCTTTGGCAAACGAAGCGGCATTGCCGTGTGGTTTGCCGTGGCGGTTGCCACCTGCGGCATCTACCTGCTCAGCCTTTCCGATGGGCTTCACAACATCTATCTTGGTGATGTTTTGATGCTCTTTTGTGCCTTGACCTTTACATTCCACATTCTTGTTATCGACCGCTTCGGTGAGCCCGTTGGCGGAATGTTGCTTTCTGCCCTGCAATTTTTGATTGGCGGAGTTCTGTCAGGTCTGCTCTCTCTCTGCTTTGAAACGGTGGTTTGGTCGAACGTGCTTGCTGCTGCACCGCAACTCTTGTATATGGGCATTATGTCCTCGGGAGTGGCTTACACGTTGCAGATCTACGGTCAACGTTATGCCTCACCCCCGATCGCATCCCTGACGATGAGCCTCGAGAGCGTTTTTGCCGCGCTTGGCGGTTGGATCATCTCGGGAAACACCCTCTCCCCTCGCGAATTTGGCGGATGCACCCTCGTTTTCGTTGCTATCGTGTTGGCACAACTGCCGCAGTTTTTTGGGAAGAAGAAGGAAAAAGCTTAAACAAAAAGAGACCTCTCGTTTTTGAGGGGCTCTTTTTGCTTCGCAAATTCGCCGCGAGCGCCTTGCGCGCGCGATTTCTCAAAGCATCACCTGCTCAAAAAAGCCCTCACGCCGTTGCCCCTTGATATAATAAAATAACGGGAATCTGAACCAAGCCACGATTGTAGCACAATCGTGGCGCAAATTTGCTTTGCAAATTCGCCGCGAGCGCAGGGCGCGCACGAATTTAAGT
>JAZNZC010000003.1:0-11891 GCA_045594745.1 Eubacteriales bacterium | reverse complement strand
GACATTATTACAACCATGAGCGCCCGCACAGTACCCTCGGGTACTGTGCCCCTATGGTTGCTCTAAACAAAAATGTCATTTAATTTCTTTAATTTTTTTCTAATTTTTGTACCAATTTCCAGTCGAACTTTTACCGAGTGAGGAACGAGGTAAAAGCGCAAAACGCAAAGCGGTTTGCGGGATCTCGTTTGAAATCTCGGTGGCTTTTCAAAGGGGATGTTACATTTACTTTGGCAAGCCACCCAAATTCGTTAGGAGATCCCTGCGGCGCTTTGGCGCCTTGGTTTTGTATCGCTATTCGCTCAACAAAACTTCGACTCCGCTCAGGATGACAGGCCGACAGTTTGTCTTGTTGTTGCCGTCAGCCACCACCAAACACTCTCTTAGCGGATGGGGTCTTGGTGGTGCCCAGCCGCTTGCGAGAGCCAAAGCGAGGTTTTACCTCGCGTCGACTGTCTATTTGTGAACTGCGGACTCATTTTGATAGACCCCTTGTCAGCAAGTTCTTGAGGGGGTGTGGGGGAACTTCTCGAAAGAAGTTCCCCCACATATCTTTTATTTCACTATCTTCTCAAACGGACAATCATTGTTTGTGAGTACGGGCAAGAGGCGGAAGGAGAAGCGGAAGTCGCGGTCGTTAAGTCTCCATTTCTTGTCGAGCTCGGGGCCGCAGGAGTTGGAGCCGATGCCGCTGTGGCGATAGTCGATGTGAACGACGGTCTCGTCAAGGGGCTTGAGCTCGTAATCGTGAGCGGTTGCGGTGAGCTGACGCGCGGTGAAGTGCGAGCAGTTGAAGCTGAAGCTCTTGCACTCCGCGGTGTTGGTTGCAAGGAGTCCTTGACCTGCGGCGTTCGCGACCTGCATCCACCGTGTTTCGATATGTGCCATATTCTCTTGCGGACGAACGTAATGCTCGAAATGCTCGGTGACGGTGGTCTTGTAGCATCCCACGCGAGAGGCGTGCTTTTTATCGACATAGGATTCAACAGGGCCTCTTCCAAAGTATGCGAGCTCTTCGCAACCTGCGGGCATCTTGAACTTGACGCCAAAGCGAGGCAGGAATGCGTTTTCCTTTGCCACGTGCACGTCCATATCAACCTTGACACCCTCTCCGCGAACGAAGATGTAGCGGATGTCCATCGTTAGTAAAACGTCGCGCGCGGGTGCGCCCATTACAAGCGTTGCGGCAACTGTAATGACGTTTTCGCTCTTTTCCGCAACGGCGCAGGTGCGACAATGCAGGCGCATATTGTTGTAGAATTGATTGATCCATTGATGCTTGACGTTGCGGTCGTTATCGGTAGGCGCGCGCCAGATGGTGGGCGTAACGGCGGCGGTCAAAAGCTCCTTGCCGCGACCCTTGACGGATGTAAGAAGTCCGCGCGGGCGGTCGACAGTGTAACTGTTTTCACCATCCGTGACAACGATTTCGTTCACGGACTCGCAAACCGAGAAGGTTGCGGGCGCGAGCGTTTTTTCGATGATGGGTGCGGCGGGAGCTTCGATTTCAAATTGCTCAAATCCTACCTCATATCCCATCTCCGCCCACGGCGTTGCGCTGTTTTGACGGTAGGAAAGGTTGAGATAGCAGAAGCCGTCAAGAGTGGAAAGATCGCCGAGATCGAGCTTGTAGGTGCGGCGGTGACGGGGCGCGATATTCATACCCGTGATGCGTCCTTGGCGGACAACGCATCCGTTACGCTCGATCGTCCAAATCAGGTCGAGATCGGAGAGCGTGGTAAAATAGCGTTGGTTTTTGAGGGTGATGCTTGCCGTCTCTTGGTCGAATTTTTCGGCGCGGCAGGGGCGAAGCACTTGCTTGAGCTCCAGCATTCCCGTGTGCGGACGGCGGTCGGGATAAAGGAGCCCGTCAACGCAGAAGTTACCGTCATTGGGATAGTTGCCAAGGTCGCCGCCGTAGATGTATTTGTGCTCGCCGGGTTTCCCAAGTTCGACAGAGTGATCGAGCAGCTCCCAAACGCAACCGCCAAAATAGCTGTCGTAGCGATCCATCAGCTGCCAATATTCCTCAAGGTCGCCGGGGCCGTTGCCCATCGCGTGGCAATATTCGCAAAGGAACAAGGGTTTTTCCATTTGGGGATTTTCAAAGTAATAATGCTTCATCTCCCACAGGGAAGGATACATACGGCTATCGATATCGACGTAATCTGCCGTAATGCGCATCTTTTTGCGATCCTCGTGAGAGGCTTTTTTGTAAATGTCCATTTTGCGACGGGAGAGGTCCTCGCTGTGCACAAAGCAACCGGGCATGCGCTCGTGGAAATAGTCTGCCATCAATACGTGGTTCTTGCCCACGCCACTCTCGTTTCCAACAGACCAGAAGAGCACAGAGGCGCGGTTCTTGTCTCTTTCCATCATTCGCTCGGCGCGATCAAGATAAGCATCTGTCCATTCGTCATTGTCGGTCAGGGCATCCCACTTGCCCATCATACAAAATCCGTGGGTTTCGATGTCTGCTTCGTCGCAAACAAAGAAGCCGAGGCGGTCGCAAAGCTCAAGGAAGCGCGGATCGTTGGGATAGTGGCTTGTTCTGATCATATTGACGTTGTGCGCCTTGAGGATGTAAAGATCGCGCAGCATATGCTCCATGGGAGTGGCACTGCCAAGCTGCGGGTGGCTATCGTGGCGGTTAACGCCCTTGCCTTTGACCTTTTTGCCGTTGACGTATATCGTTTTGTTCTTGATCTCAAAGCGGCGCAGACCGATCTCTTGGCAAATCACCTCACTGCCGCATTGCAGATAGAGTGCGTAGAGGTTGGGTTCTTCATCGCTCCAAAGTGCGGGAGCATCTACCTCGATGGAGAGCGCGAGCGTGCCGTCTGCCTTTTCGCTTCCCTTTGCAATTTCCTGACCTGCGGGGGAAACAAGGCGGTAGGAGATGTCGGCTTTTCCATTCAGCGTCAGCTCTGCCGTAACGGTTGCGTGGGAAAAATCGTCATTTAATATGGAACGCGCGTAGATATCTTCGATATGAACGGCGTCGCGAGCGAGCAGATAGACCTCGCGGATAAGTCCCGAGGAACGGATCTTGTCTTGATCCTCAAGGTAGGTGCCGTCGCACCATTTGAGCACGAGGATCTGCACACGGTTCTCGCCCGCCACAAGATAATCGTTGACGGCGACCTCGGTGGTCATGTGGCTAACTTGGCTATATGCGGCAAATTTGCCGTTGATGTAGAGATAGAAGCAGAAATACAGACCCTCACACACCATATAGAGCTTCTTGTTTGCCAAGACGTCCCCGTCTACCTCAAACGTGCGCTCGTAAAGACCGCAGGGGTTCTCGACGGGCACATAAGGCGGATCGACGGGAATGGGATAGTTGACGTTGGTATAGTGAGGCGTATCGTACCCGCGACCGAGCGCATATTGCCAGCTCATGGGAACGGGCAGGCGGTCACCTGTGCCAAAACTCCATTCGGGAGATACAAAATCGGGCACTTTGTAGAGTGCATCATAATAGCGGAAGCTCCACTCTCCGCAAAGAGAATAGAAATAGTTCGAGTTTGCACGGTTTGCGGTATTTGCCGCCGCCTCGCTTTGATATGGAATAAAATAGGCGCGCGGTCTCTCGCAACCTATGTGCAAATTCTTGGGGTCTTGATGGTAGTTAAATTCGGGCATTTTGATATCCTTTCTCCCACAAAGGGATAAAAATCATTAAAAAGTAGCTATATGGTTGCAAAATCGGTTTAACTGATCAGCCCTGCCTCGATGCTGAACAGTCCTTTGATGTGCTCGCGCAGAAGCGGATTTTGGGATAGTTCGGGGTCGCTCGAGAGCAATTCACGCGCATCGGCGGCGGCTTCGGTAAGCACCGAAATGTCCTCGCCGGCATCTGCCAATCGGAAGGAAAGTCCGCCACTCTGACGAACCGCTCCGCCCTCGGCGGTTGCCAAAAAGTCACCCGGGCCGCGCTGTGCCAGATCCTGCTCGGCAATGCGGTAGCCGTCGTAGGTGGTGCGCATAACCTCAAGGCGCTCGCGCGAGGTGCGCGAGACAGCTCCATCGCCACCCATCACAAGGATACAATGGGATTTTCTCATGCCGCGCCCGACGCGTCCGCGCAACTGATGCAACTGCGAAAGACCAAAGCGTTCAGCGTTTTCGACAATCATCAGTGCGGCATTGGGCACGTTGACACCAACCTCGATAACGGTGGTGGAGACCAGCACGTCGACATTCCCTTCGGCAAAGGCTTGCATAACGGCATCCTTTTCTTTACTCTTCATACGCCCGTGCAAAAATGCCACACGGGATGCGGGAAGCGCCCTTTGCAGCTCCTCGGCAAACGCAACCGCGGCTTTGAGAGGCGGTTTTTCTTCGCGTGCGAGGAAGATCTCGTCAAGATCGGAGAGCGTGACCTCTTCGGGCTCTTTTTCCTGTTCTTCGACCGCAGGACAAACAACGTAGACCTGTCCGCCCTCGTCGACTTGTTTTTGAATAAATGCATTGAGGCGCGCGCGGTAGGTTTCATCGACCACAAAGGTGTCGACTCTCTGCCGTCCTGCGGGCATTTCGTCAATGCGAGAAATATCGAGTTCCCCATAAAGCACCAGCGCAAGCGAGCGCGGAATGGGGGTTGCACTCATAACCAAAAGATGGGCGTTGGTGTTCTTTTCGGAGAGCTTTGCCCTCTGACGTGCGCCAAAACGATGCTGTTCATCGGTGACGACAAGTCCGGGAGCGGCAAACTCCACGCCATCGGAAAGAAGCGCGTGCGTACCGATGACGACCTGCAATCTCTTGCTCTCGTCCTCGCTCGAAAGTGCCGCTTTGATGCGTCTCTTCTCGGCGGCGGTGGTTGCTCCCACAAGGAGCGCGCAAGAAATTCCCATCCCCTCGAATACGGGGGCGAGGTCGGCATAGTGTTGACGCGCCAGAATTTCGGTGGGTGCCATCAGCGCGGCTTGTCTGCCGTTCTGCACGGCGATCAGCATTGCGGCGGCGGCGCAAACGGTCTTGCCGCATCCAACGTCACCGACTACAATTCTACCCATCGGGGTGTTGCTTGACATATCCCTCGCGATCTCGTTGATCGTTCGCTTTTGCGCACCCGTCAGCTCATACGGCAGAGTGGCAAGCAGGCGCGAGATGTCTCCGTTGGAGCACGCGGGGGCATCCATCGACTTCTCGCGGCGTTGCGACATTGCGGCTCCGAGCGAGAAGCAGAAAAATTCATCATAGACCAATCGGCGTCGCGCGATCATCAGCGTCTCGGCCGACTCGGGATTGTGAATGTTACGCAGAGCGTAAGAAAGCGTGCAAAGTGCGCGTTTTTGCAACACGTCCTGCGGTAGCGGATCCTCAATGCTTGCCGCAAGCAGTTCGATTGCCGCCGCGACGTCCTTTGCAATTTGCTTGGGAGAAAGTCCCTCGGTCATACGATAGACGGCGCACAAAGACGGAAGCTGTGCCGACGGCGTCCAAGCTTCTGCCACGGGCGAGGACATCGTATATCGCTTGCCCACGCGCTCGACCTTGCCGAAAAAGCGAAAGACCGTGCCCACACGGAATTGTGATTTGAGATAATCCTGATTGAAATACGTGATCTCGCAGGAGCCGCTCTCATCGAACGCACGGAATTTCAAAAACGATTTATGAGAGCGCAGTCGCACGACCTTTGCGTCACTTGCGACCGTTAAGATCAGCGAGCTCTTGCCATCCTCTCTCGCATCGCAGAGAAGAACAACGTCTCCGCGATTTTCATACGCCCTCGGATAGTGCAACAAAAGGTCGCCAAGCGTCGCAATACCAATCTTGGCATAATATTCAGCCCTTGTTTTGCCTACGCCGTTCAATACGGTAATAGGCGAATTTCTCGTTATGACCATTCGTTACGCTCCCTTCCGTTTTTTCGACAGGTTCATTTGAAACCTTTTCAAAGCAAACAACTTTTGTAGGGGGCGACGTCCTCGACGCCCCGTAAGCAAACAAGTTTACGCTTGCAACCGGCTACAAAAAAGCAAATACGAATAGCCATTTGATAAGCAAAAATTTCTACGTTTTCGGGGCGTCGAGGACGTCGCCCCCTACAATGTTAGATTTTTGTTTGCCAGCCATAAAAATATTGTCTGTTTGTAAAATCATTGCACTTTTGTCCTTTTGTTTAATTATATCTTAATTGCAAACATTTGTCAATAAATGTGCGTTTTTTTGCACAAAATTTCTTTTTTTCGGCGGTGTGTATAACAACTTGACATCGGCACATACTACAAGCAGTCGGAATTGCAAAAAAGTGTCGTGCAAATGTCGCGGCACACATTCCGCAATACGCAAAGGAGACAATCATGATGATATTGGATCGCATTTCTCTGATTTTGACCATCGTTGGCGCTCTCAACTGGGGCAGCATCGGACTGTTTCAATTTGACATCGTTGCGTGGATCTGTGGCGGACAATCCTCTCTGCTTGCCCGCATCATCTACACTCTTGTAGGACTTGCCGGCGTTTGGTGCATCTCGCTGCTGTTTCGCGCTCGCGAGACCTTTGACAAGATCGAGGACTAAAAAACGAAGGCTGACGCTCGTACCCCGCGGTATTTGCGTCAGCCTTTTTGTTCATCGCATTTCTTGAAACTTTTTCTTTTTTATCCATCTTTTCTAAAATCCTCTTGACGAAAGCACGAAATGTGTTTATAATAATTAGTGTGAATTCTTATCGCGTCTTTTTGGGCGCGAAATGATTTTAGAAACGAGGATAAATCTTATGGCAAAGAAAATGGATACCAAGGTGCAAAAACTCCCCGCACGCGAACAGGATAAGGCTCAAGCGCTCAAGAAAGATAATTTGCAATCGTTTTACAGTAAGAAAAAGATTTTTGGCATTTGGGAAACATGGGAGTTTCTGCGCTTCCTGTCCGGCATTTTGGCTATTGTCTCGCTTATCGGCTTTATTGTTTACGGCGTCTATTTGTGGGCTGCTGCAAGTGCTGCCGGCCCTATGGGCGAGGATCTCTTTATAAGCTTTGAAGTCTCCGGCGAACCCGCTTATCTCTTCAAGGCTACCGTAAACTGTGCTATCATCGGTTTGATTCTGTTTGCCGTTTTCGGTATTTCTTACATCGTTCTCGGCGTCGTTTACAAGAAGAAAAGCAAGAAGTCGGAATTGTAAGAGGTGTCGCGCTAATGCCGCGGCACATATTCCGCAATACCATTGTAGGACTTGTCGGTGTTTGATGCATCTCGCTGCTGTTCCGCGCTCGCGAGACCTTTGACAAGACCGAGGACCAAAAACAAAGGCTGACGCGCCTGCTCTGAGTTTCTCCGTGGCATTTGCGTTAGCCTTTTTGTTGTATTGCTACACTTTTTCAAACTTTTTTCTTTATTTATCTATAACTTTTCAAAAACCCTCTTGACAAAAGCACAAAATATATTTATAATAATTAGTGTGGATGTTTATCGCGTCTTTTCGGGCGCGAAATGATTTTAGAAACGAGGATAAATCTTATGGCAAAAACAACGTATGCCAAGGCGCAAAAGCTCCCCAAGCGCGAGTACGATAAGGTACAGGCGCTCAAGGAAGATTATTTGCAGACCGTTTATCGCAAGAAAAAGGTTCTTGGCGCTTGGAAAACATGGGAACGTCTGCGCTGCCTGACGGCCATTTTGGCTTGGGGCGCGCTTATCGGCTTTATTGCTTACGGCCTCTATTTGTGGGCTGTTGCAAGTGCTTCCGGTCCTCTTGGTGTAGAGCTCTTTATAAGCTTTGAGGTTGCCGGCGAGCCCGCTTATCTCTTTACGGCTACAGTCAACTGTGTTATCAACGGTTTGATCCTGTTTGCTGCTTTCGGTATTCCTTTCATCATCTTCAGCATCGTTTGCAAAAAGAAATACAAGAAGTACGCTACCAAGTCCGATCACGTTGATATCAAGCTTGACAATCTCAAGAGAGAAAAGATCGACGCTGTTTTGGAAAATCAGATCGTTGTTTCGGTTCGTTCCATTTTTGAGACACTCGTTGAATACGAGGACGTTCTTGAGGGCGAAGAGGAGGACGACGACGAATACGAATACTTTGATGCCGACAAGGTTGGTCCTCCCGAAGCCAGAGTATTCAAGGGCGCGGTTGATAATGCAATCGTTTACATCGACGGTATGGAAGTTGGCGCGGTTGATTTGGACAGCGAGTTCTCTTGCTTCCGTGTTGAGCCCGGTCTGCACTCCCTGAAGATCGTCATCAAAAAGGAATTCCCCTACTACGGCAAGCAGCTCGTATTGGAAACTCCCATCAACCCCATCAGAGTGGATGGGGACTACCGCATCGTTCTCTACACCCTGCTCACCAAGCAGAACAGAGGCGTTATTCGCTACAAGCTCAAGGTTGCTGAATACGACGATATGGTCATCTTTATGCGTGACACCCGCGAGATCGGCAATCCCGACCAAAAGAAGAACCCCGACAAGCTCAGCAGATATCTCAGAAAGAGATCCAGAAAGCTGCACGCAAAGATCTTTGGTATTCCCGAAACCGAGGAACAGATCCGCGCTCGCGAGACCGGTTTGTTTGGCGAAGAAACCGTCAATATGGAGGCTCTCTCCAAGAATATGCCCAGCACCTATCACGATGCTCGCTTCAACCGTTCCAACAAGATCGAAATTACCCTCAATCAGCCCATCGATTTCTCCGGTGCAAAGCGCTGATTGCAAAACACATAAAAAGAGCAACCCACACGGGTTGCTCTTTTTATTTGGTTTTATGGGAGGTCGAGGTGCCATCCCCTACCGGTTGATTTTCGGGTTGCCATAATTCTTTTGTGGTGGAACACAAATTCCCTGCCCTACTGATTTTACATCGCGATCCACGCGCCGAGCGTTGTCACGTCTATCAGGATACCGCAAATAACGGAAATTCCAAACAGGACCCCCACAACGCGCCACGAGTCCTTTATGGGGCGGTTGTTGCGGAAGAGAATGGCAAGTCCAACGCCTGCGTTTACCATCAATCCCGAAAGCAACGCGCCGCTGCTGATCACACCATCCACAAACAGCGAGGTGAGTGCCACCGACGAGGCGCAGTTGGGGATCAATCCCACAAGCGCCGCCAAAAGACTGCCCAGCACGGGGCGGTCGAGCACAACGCGTTTGATGTTCTCCTCTCCTATCAATTCAATTCCAATATTGAGTACGAAAGTGAAAAGCAGAAGGAAAACGGTGATGTATGCGGTATGTTTGAGGGCGGAAAGCACAAAGCGGTCGCCGCAATCGCAATTTTCGCGTTCGCAAAGCTCTTCGATCTGCGGTTCTTGCGCAGTCTCTTTTCCACGTCGGAGCAAGCGCGCAATGCCGTCAATGGCAAAGCCTGCGGCGATGCCGATGACAAGCTTTGTTGCCAACAACTTCAATATGGTGGGAATTGGTGCACCGCTCGAGATCAAAATAGGAAGCATTTCGTCGGACGTGGAAAGATAGACCGCGATAAGTGTTCCTGTGGTGATCATACGTCCTGTATAAAATCCGGTTGCCGCCGCCGAAAATCCGCATTGCGGAAGCACACCGAGTGCGCCGCCGATAAGTGGCCCGACCTTGCCCGAGCCGCGCAACCAACGCTCGGGAGCGCCGCCGGCTTTATGCTCCAAAAACTCCATCAAAAGGTAAGTCAGGAACAAAAAGGGAACGACCTTTGCGGTGTCGATGAGCGTATGCAGAAGGCCGTGTCCTAAAAGATGAAAAAACTCATGCATGGTTCTCTTCTCCTTTACGCATACAGGCGGCGCAAACGCCATACAAAACGGAGCGCCCGCAGTTGATCATAAATCCGTGCTCGCGCAGAATGTGCTCGGCAAAATCGGCACTTGCAAAGCAATCGAGGTGGCTGACGCGACCGCAAACGGTACATTTTTGGTGGAAATGATCCTTGCAGTCGCATTCCGCGCCGATGTATTGATAAAGCGTTCCGCGTCCCTCAGTGCCGTGGAATTTACGCAGGATTTCTACATCGCAAAGCTCACTCAAATGGCGGTAAAGACTGCTCTTGCCGGTGGACGCCTCTTCGTTGACCTCGGCATAGAGCTCGTCTACCGTAAATTGGCGGTCGGGATTGCGTCTAAAAAAGCTGATGAGCGCTTCCCTGCCCGCTGTCTTATATCTCTTTTTTCGCATTTGTTTTCTCCTTAATTTGAGAACGGTTCTCAAATTATATCATAAAAACAAGGGCTTGTCAAGCCCTTTTCTTTTTTATAAACAAAAGTTGTAAAAATAATAGATAAAAAGTATGTTTTTTTCTTTGTCGGGTAAAATATTCTCACATTTGCAAAAAGCTTTGGTTTCTTCTTTTCGTTTTTCAAATACGGTATTCGTAATGTTCAAAAATTGCGTATTTTTGTTCGCGCGTCGGGTGGCAGATGGTTATCATTGTTACTTATGAAACCATCGTGGTCGGCACACATTAGTATCAGCAAACGGACAAGATACATTGGTCGATGAGCGCAAAAAGCGGCTTATCGACACTATATCCGCGCCCATTGCCTCCCAAAACACAAGGCGCATCCTCCGGCGCCTATATATAGGAAAGGTTAGTGAAATGAAAAGAAGAATTTGGAAGCTTTTGTGCTGTCTTTTGCTGATGCTGTCCGTCCTTCCCCTCGGGATCGTGACACCTTCGGCGGAGCAACCCAAAAAGGAGTTTGTTTTTGCTATGAGCCATTGCCCGGGACTTGACAACACATCGGTCGCGTCCGATTCCTTGCCTTGTGCCGCCACCTACACAGCGGTGCTTTCGGCTGACACCGAGGATTTGCGTGACCTGATGCTCTGCCCCGGCGGAATGCCTTTTGGCGTAAAATTTTATACTGACGGCGTAATGGTTGTCGGCTTTTGCGATGTTGACACGGGCAAAGGAAGCGTCAACCCCGCCGCTCGCGCGGGATTGCATCAAAAGGATGTCATCCTCAAGATCAACGGCGAAACACTTTGCGGTGCGGCGGATATGACCGAACGCATTGAGGATTGTGGCGGCAAGCCCTTACAGCTCCTTTGCCGTCGCGGTGGCAAAGAGTTTGAAACCACACTCACGCCCGTTCTCTCGGCGGCTGAGGGACGCTATAAGACCGGCATTTGGGTGCGCGACAGCGGTGCGGGAATTGGTACTGTGACCTTCCTCTTTCCCGACAGCGGCGCCTTTGCAGGCCTCGGACACGGCATCTGTGACGCCGACACGGGAGCGCTCGTTCAGATGCGCAAGGGGGCGGTATCCGATGTGACTATCTCCTCGGTGGTCAAGGGTGCGGCCGGCGCACCCGGAGAGCTCAAGGGACACTTCAATCCCGGTCGTTCGGGCGCGCTCCTCGGCAACTCCGCCTGCGGCGTGTGGGGCGTGTTCTCCGAGGTTCCCGAGGTCTGCCACGAGCCTATGCCCATCGGACTCCGCGACGATCTCCACGAGGGCGACGCCTATATCCTTTGCACCGTAGACGATGGCGAGATGCAAAAGTATGATATTCGCATCTCGAACATCAAGCGCGACGCCAAGGGCTCAAAATGCTTTACCGTCACCGTCACCGACCCCGACCTGCTCGCCCTCACCGGCGGCATAGTGCAGGGAATGTCGGGCTCCCCCATCATTCAGGACGGCAAGCTCGTCGGCGCCGTTACCCACGTCCTCATCAACGACCCCACCACCGGCTACGGCATCTTTTTGGAGAATATGCTCGCCAACATGCCCGTATTGGCGAGATAGCGCAGGAAAGACTTGTGGAGAGGGGGAAACTTTCTTGAAAGAAAGTTTCCCCCTCTCCACACCTCTCCCCTTTCAACGAACGTGCACACAACAAACAACTAAATTGGAATTTTCAGTATACGAATAGACAGTCGAAGCGCGCCATGCGGCGCGCTTTTGCTGCCGCGGGCGGCTAGGGAGCGAAGCGGCGTGAG
>JAZNZC010000002.1:0-5779 GCA_045594745.1 Eubacteriales bacterium | reverse complement strand
TCGGGCTCAACACCGTACCCTACGCGCAAACAAAGCATTACCTTTCTTGCTGCGGGCAGACAACCTCTGAGAGCGCTTTTCTCAAGCAGGTGCCAGATGTATGTTGGATCCTTATCTTTATCCGACAGGAGCATCGTAATCGCTTCTGTGTACCACGCCTCGGGATTGTAGCTTGCTCCCGAACAATGGAAGAGCTCTTGAGCCCTGCGAAGATCCTTTTCTACTGCGTATCCGTGGAAATAGCAAAGACCGAGAAGATATCGGCTTGCAAGGAAATAGTAATCTATAGGGTCATTGTTGCAGGTTTCCGTTTCTGCCGTATATCCTACGAGCTCCACGACTTTTTCATAGTTCTTTTCTGTTCCGTATCCGTGATAGCAGCAGTGAGCAAGATAGAACTTGATGATATGACTGTCTGGATACTGCCGGGCAAGCCTTTCTGCAAGGTTGAAAATCGCATCAAATTCGCCTTTAACCTCATGGTAGAATAGCATTGCAATTTCGATCCCGCCCTTTGCTGCCCGATCGAAATAGTACAGCACTTTTTCAAAATCAAGCTCGGCTCCACGACCGCTGAAATTCGCCCTTCCCAAAAGGAAGCACACAAATTCGTCCTTATCCTCGATGCTCTCCAATATCTCGATCATTTCGATGAGCAATGCTTCATTCGTGATACAGTATCCGACGTTTTCTATTTCGGAGGAGTATTCCTTCAAGAATAACACCGTCGCAATGGCATAAACGTCTTTACATTCTGTTGCCGCCTTGATCGTGTACTCAAAGGCTTTTCTTTTGCCGATTGAGCCACTCTTGATATCTTCGGTGCTCCATCCGTACTTTTTACAAAGACCTGATGCTATCCCAAGAATTGTATCACCATCGGTGTATTGATTATAAATCGAAAAGCCGATGATATTGTTTTTTATATCATCCTTCACGGTAATCAACCTCTCAACTTTTCAAGTATGTCGTAGTATTTTTCAGTGAAACTATATTGAATATACGGAATGTACGGCTCATGTTTTTGAAGGATTTCAAGCGCGAGCTGTGGGTGCTCCTTCACGATCTCATCCGCAAGCGGTGCAACGGCGAGATGAAAATCCTTGTTTAGCGAGCGTTCGAAGAAGCTGAGCGCCTTTTCGGTGTTTGCAAGGCAGTCCTGCTCAGTTTCTGCTTTTTGGGCTGCGTAATTATAATAAAGACCGAGGAAGTAGTATCCAAGACCCTTTTCCTCTTTTTTACATCCGTCAAGCAGCTCTGCAAAATGAGCATGATCATCAACTTTATCGTAATACTGAATGGCAAGCACCGCCTGTGCGATGATATCCCCCTTTTCCGCCTCGGCACGAAGCGTTTCGATGATATTTTCTTCGTAGAAGCGCTCCTTGGTATTTGTTCCGCCTTCGTATTCGTCGCGCTCCTCCCACCTTTTGTAATATACCTTACGTTCGTTCTCGGGAACGCCGTTCACAAGGTCATAGTATTCTGCAAGGTGGCGAGTCGTGTGCGACGTCGGTGGTGCGATATAACTCATAGGATCGTTATACGGACGTCCGAGCGTCAAGAACCAAATAATACTAAGTTCAACGTTTCTACGAAGGTCGGAAGGATCGTTGTCACCAAGCTCTCTCGGGATCTTGGCATTGGAATACGCCGCCTTGTATTGACCGAGCCTTTCAAGAATGACTGTCTTCTTTACCGAATCGAGCTTGATCTTCTTGTTTTCAAGCTTTTCGACGATTCTTTCGATTCCTTGATCGGCGTAGCCGTTCAATCTCTGTTTTAAATAAATGTTCAGCGCGCGGTCAAGATCGATCTCCGTGCCGTAGCCCATCTCGTAGCAAAGCCCAAGCTCATAGCATTCTTCATCTGCCGCATCAAGAATCTTGAAGGCGGTATCGTACTCCCCGGTCTTGATAAGATGAGAAGCAAATCTTATGGCATTGCTGTTGCTCTCCTTTACGCTTTCAAGACACTCATCATAGAACTGATCGTAGGTTATCCACTCAACGCGCAAGGTTGCCGGTCCGTTTTCACCGCCGGATGCATATCTCCAATAGGTATCGTAGCATTTGCTCTCGATTGCCTCGCCTTTTTTGAGGACAAAGGAGTTGGTGATCGTCTCGCGGTCGTGCGAGAAGGTATAAGACTTTGAGTAAATGCTGAACGTATGCTCACAGGAGATCTCGTTCTCGGAAACTTCTTTGACAGTCAAAAGAATGTCCGTCGGAGTGAATCCAAAGGCAAACGTTTCAAAATTCTTGCTATCCGTAAAAAGCTGATAGTACTCCCTTACAGCCTCCTTATAATAGTTGCCGGAGCTTATGTAAGAATAGTTATATTTTAATACAATGGGATATTTCATATCTTTCTCCTAATCTCTGCCGATACCACTCATAAAGAAGTATCTTGTAGATTTTTGTTCATCCTTTTCAATACTACCAAGACCCTCTTTATAAATTCTTGCAAGAGCAAGCATTGCAGGGATGTTTCCGTGCTCGGCACACATTGTGTAGTAAAGCACCGCTGCGTTTTCGTCCATCTCGGTGCCGAGCGCATTTTCGTAGCATTCGGCAAGATAGTAGGGAGCGAGATAATCGTCACCTAATTCAGTAGCCTTTGCAAAATAATTAAACGCCATATCGCAATTTAGATTTACGGGATATCCTTGCTTATATGCAATGCCGATGTAAACCATGGCCCTGGTGTTACCAAGCTCGGCGGCTTTTTTGTAGTATTCAAATTCGGCTTTGTGATATCCCAAAGGCAAGAGAGTCACGTCAAGCTTGGAGAAATTGTAGTACGGTTCACCGCCTTCGGGAATAGCGAGCTTAGCAAGCTCTATGTAGGCCTCAGCATATCCGTTATCGCCCGCCTTTTCAAAGTAAAGCTTCGCTTCATCAACATTGCCGTTCTTTTTCTGCTGCATAGCATATTCAAATTCTGCTGACATATCTTTATCCTCCAATGGGTTAATGTGAAAAGCTTAATCAGTCTTTCTCTTGGATTTAATCCTTTCAGTAAGCGGATCATCTACGTTAAGATCATTTGACGGAGATGGGAAGGAGTTGATCGTCTTATTATTGATCACACCAATGCCGGAATCCGCATCGTATTCGTTGCCACACTTTTGGCATACGAATCTCGGTGGATTAATGTCCATGGGATCTGCGCTCTGCTCTGCGAGGATCACTTCCATCGCTCCGCATTTCGAACAACGATATTTTTTCTCTGTCATAATTCATCACCTGTCAAGAATGGGCCTGGACGCCCGCATCATCATCAAAATAGTAATCCTCAAGCCAAGCACGAGCATCCTTATTGCCAAGCTCGTCAGCGCCTTTCATCCATGCAATTGCTTCGTTGATATCTGCCTCGACTCCGTCGCCGACTTCATATGCAAGCCCCACGAGATACATCGCGTTCGAGTCGCCCTTTTCAGCCTTTTCGAGTAAACTCTTGAATTCATTCTTATCCATGATCGTTCCTCCATTAAAAAGTGGTTTTGAACCTTCGCGCCGTGTAACTCTGTTACACTTATATTATACTGTTTTCAATTTTTCCTTTGGTCGCTGTGAGAGCGACATTTCTAAACCAGCTCTACGATATCACCGATGTTGCAGCCAAAATACTCGCAAATTCTGATCAGAACGGACATTGACACCTCTTCATCTCTGCGCAGCTTTGTCATCGTATTTGGCGCCAGTTCGATGGCTTTTCTCAAATCGCCCTTGCTCATTTTATGGTCGATGAGCAGCTTCCAAAGCTTGTTATAACTTAATTTTCGTTCCATGAAACTCCACCTATTTGTATTGTAGGCCGAGAGAATCAGCCGTTGTTTTATTATATCACCATCGCAAGCGGGCATCAATCAATTGTAGCAAACTTTCATTTTCAGAGATTGACTTTCGCACATTCTTGCGACCTCATTCGTGCTTTAAAAGTCAGAACCCGAAAAGACCTGACCAAAAAGCGCTCGTTAAAATCTCGTAAATTTCAATATGTATTCATAGCCCCCATCCATCGACATGGGGCGGTAATAATTCTGTTTGCCTTTTTCTACCGTAAGCTCCTTGATAAGCGTTCCGTCATCACGGTTAAAAGACACGATAACCTTATCTTCTTCCACCTTGTCAATTCTTAAATTGGCGAAGTGCGGTTTTAATGTTTTGCCTTCAATAAGTGGTAGCTTATACGTGCCTTTTCTCTTTGTTCTGTGACCGACAGACCAAAAATACTCAATGATTTTCAGTTTCATAGTTAGTCCCCCTTCTGCTCCAAAAGAGCCTCATCCATCGTCAGATCATCGAACACATTATCCCTGAATTCCTTCTTGCAATTATTGCACTGAAGGATATCGGGCGCAATGTCGATCATAACACCGGGACCGTACTTTTTCACAGCACCGCTTCCGTCCAGACGGGTTACGTTTTCACTTCCGCAATACGGGCATTTTACTTTCACAGCCATAACGTGCCTCCTTAGGTGTATATCTGCATGATTCTCACGTCGGAGAAGTCCTGCACCTTCAGCTTATCTTTGTCAATATAGAAGCACAGGAAGCCTTCGTCGGTGAAATTGATGCAAATGTCATCCGTTTCCATCGAATCAAGCTGGAAAAGCATCTGCCAGCCGTCGATGCACTCGTACCAAAAGCCGTTATCCATGGAAGGCTCACCGAGAAGCAGGTGAGTTTCGCTGTCATCTGCCAGGAACCCAGCCTCGACCAATTGGAATTCTACCTTCATTTCTCTGAAGGACAAATCTTCGCCGTCCTCATCAACGTAACTAATAGCGTGGAGGTCATCGTCACTTTCGTGATAAATCACACGACAGGCATTAGCGTCGCTCGGATCGTGAGGCATTTCGTCGAGATCATAGAAGAAGTACAGCATTCCGTTCTTTGGCAGAATACCGTCCTTATCGAATTTTGTAGCTTCGGCAAGATTGATCTGTCCGACAAAGGAAAGATCATATTCCGCGCCGTCCACCTCAATGGTGGGCCATTCAAAGCCATCGAAAATATCGGGTGCGCCGAAGAGCTTGGATGCGCCAACAGGCAGTTTCTCATCCACGTAGCTCGTTTTCAATCTAATACTATTCATGCTTATCCCTCCTTGTGGCTATATTATCTCATATTTCCCCTTTGCCGTGGTCGCTTTTACAGCGACATTTTAAAACACATCAAATCCAAGCTCATAAAGCATTTCGTTAATATCGTTAAAATCAAAAACCTGTCGTGATATGCAAAATGCAATAGCAAGATCGTATTCCTCCGATCTTGACAGACTGTAACCGGCAGAAGACAAAAGCACGTCCGCATCTTCTCTCGAAAGCTCAAGGGCAAGACACAAGGCAACAACCGTTTTCTTGCACGGAACGTATTTTTTGCTCGAACGGATCTTGGAAAAGAGTCTTCGATCGATCCTGGCTCTTTTGTATACGTCGCTATCCTTTTGTCCGGTTCTGTCTATCAACATAAATAACAGTTCATTGAATGAAGCGTCCTTATTCTCAAGCATATAGAGCTGAACCTCACTCATATTGATCTCTGCCATGCGAAGCCCGAAGGCTGCTCTTACGATAGGCTCACCGCCTTGTTCTATGTATTCTTTGCAAAGCTTTGCTAATTTCTTCATTTTGGCTCACCCTTGGAGGCAAGAAAAGCCTTGAACTTTCCCTCATAGCCCGAGTAGTCAAAGGCGTTTTCGGCAATCTCAATATCCTCACGCAGATTGATCTCTTTTAGTCCGCGCAAGTATTTGAAAGCACCTTCCTC
>JAZNZC010000001.1:0-59472 GCA_045594745.1 Eubacteriales bacterium | reverse complement strand
TTTGTTTCACAAATATCAATACACCCCCCCAGAAATAAAAAAACCCCCCGGGCGGGGAGTTCCCGGGCGCGGGGGATTTTATATTATATGATGCGTTTTTTACAATGCGTATTGCGTTTTATGCTTGCCAATGCTTGATGTTATACCAGTTGATGCCATCGAAGATGGGCTTCAGCTCGGCGGCATCCTTGGAGGAATTGTTGAGGTATACGGGGATCTGACCGATGTTCGCTTTTGCGTGAACAGTCTTGCCGCCCTCAAGAGTTTCGCCTGTGAGCAGGTCGATCCACTCGCCTGCAGGCAGGTAAACATCGCGTTCGAAGGTCTCTTCTGTCAAGATGGGAGCAACGAGCAAGCCTTCACCCAGCAGGAATTCGTCCTCAATGTTGTAGACGTTTGCATCATTCATATAGTTGAGAACGAGGTGACGTACGGGAGGCATACCCGTGTCGCACGCGATCTTGGAATACTTTTGCATATAGGGGATGAGCTCGGTGTGCAGACGCGTGTAGTTGCGGTAGATCTGCTGTGCATCCTCGGTCATCTCATACGCGTGACGAACGTCGCCGTGTGTTTGCATTTGTGTCAGGAAGGTAGTGAACTCGAGGCCGCGTACGAAAACAGCGGATTCCTTCTCTTTGCCGATCTTGTGGTAGTCGGTGCGGTAGTAAGCATAACCGGACATATCGAAGGACATATACGGCAGACCCGACAGACCGCAGTTGACGGTTGCAAAGAGTTGGTCGTCAAGCTTTACGTAGTCGCGTGCTTGGTCGCCCGACCACATATAGGGATTACGCTGCGAGCCAATGCCGCCGCCGCGTACAAAGACCATAAAGCCGTCCTTGAGTCCCTTTTGTGCCTTGAGCTCGATCATCTTCTTATAGAATGCGGAAATGAAATATACGGGATATGCGTGGTGCTCGGTGCCGGGAGTGAAGAACTCGGGTCTCTTCCACTTATAGTGCGTCTTGGTAATACCGATCTGCTTTTCGCCCTCGGGCATAACCTCGCAGAAGTCGATCTTAACGCCATCCATACCCATCTCGATCATCTCACCCCAGATCTTGCCGAAGTACCAGTCGGTAGCTTCTTCGTTGGTGATGTCGAGATAATCGCAGGTCTTGATGTCAGCGGAACCGCGAACAACGTCGGGGTTGTCACCGGTACCAAGGATCCACGGGATACCTGTGGTGTTCTCACGAACGGTAACGGTGCCGTCCTCGTTGGTAACTTCTACGTCAGCATGTACGCGATATTCATCCTTGTAGCCAATGTTGGTGTTGTAAATGCCGCCTACGCGAATGTAGACCATTGCGTGCATACCGTGATCGTGTAACCACTCAATAGACTTGCGCAGATCCTCTTTGTTGGCGCGGCTTGCATCGGTATCGTTAAAGCACTGTGCCCACTCGCGTGCTTCCATGCTTGCAGCCTCAGGCTTCATATCTGCGTTGATGTAGTTGGTCATAATGGTCTTGCAGCTGCTACCGCCGGGGTTGCCCTTGGGACCACTGTTCATCAGCTCGCCTGCATCGTTTCTAACGTACTTGCGAACAAAGGAACCGTCGTCCTTTTTTGCAAAGTAGATCTTCTCTGCTGCGCGTGCAGCTTCGTCAAGCGTGGTAACGGAAACGTATTCCTTACCTGATGCTACGTAAAGATCCTGCCAGTTTTCAACTGCCTCGAGGGACTCATACTTGTAGTCCTTTTCGAACCAGCAAAAGTCGGGGGTGTAGCGGCAAAGGTGCATACCCTGCATCCAAGGCGTTGGCATATATGCGTGGCCCGCCAGCTCGGTGTAGCCTTGCAGAACATCTGCCATGCTACCCGTAGGATAGAAGTAGCAGTCGATCTCGCTCTCGCGAACAGAATAGAACCACTCGTTCTCTACTGCCTTACCGAAGTCAACATTTGCCGCCTCGTTGCGGTTGAAAAACATACCTCCACCGCGTGTGGTCAGGAACGTAGGAATGACCACGTAGGTCGTGCTCGAGTTGTTCCAACCGTCGCAGGTACGCAGTTCAAATGCACTGCCTCTCTTATTGAGGGCGTCCAAACGCTCGCCACCACCGTAGATGGCCTCGCCATCGTTCAGCGTTCCCTTTACAACGGTTCTCTTACCTACATAAGAGATGTCGGTCAGCTCTGTGATTACCTTGCCGTCAGGAGTACAGAACTGCAGGGAGAACTCTTTGCCCAAAGACAGAATCGCCTTTGTTCCCTTCTTTTCGGCGATGGTTACCGTGTTTTTATCTGCAACGATGGTGAGCTTTTGTGCTTTGCCCTTGAGCTCCTCGTTCATAAACTGAGCGAGCATTTGGCAAGCGCCCATATCGTCAAATTTGCCATTCTTGCTGCTTTGCAATCTCCAACCGTGAATACCTTCAAAGGTCAAACGGAAAGAAATACCCGTGGCGTTTTGAAAAATCAACGCCTTTGCGGATGCTTTCACATCCTTTACAGCCGCGCCGCGACTAACCTTAATATCGGTCTTGCAGGGTGCTTTTTTCATAATTGCATATTCCTTTTTTGCTGTATAAATTTCCTCATAAAGAGGATGCGGATGAATAGATATCCGTTGCTCACATTTTACCATATAAAAGCGTTTTTGTCAATCATTTGGAGAGATTTTGTTGCGTTTTGTGCGACTTTTTTGGCATACATGTGGAAATTGCAAAACGAACATCCAAATCCCCGAGGGCTGTCAGATTTGGATGAGAATCGTCGTTCTCAAGGAAAGGGCGTACAAAGGTACGTCGAGCCTTGAGAAGAACGATAAAAGAAGTCCGCACTTGCGGACTTCTTTGGTCTCGCCAAATATGACAGCCCCCAAAAGAAAGTGCCGTCGATCGAAATCGACGGCACTTGTTTGTGTAAATTATCAGTTTGCGATACCGGAATGCTCAATACCTTGTACCAGGAAGTTCTGGCAGAAGGCATAGAGAATTACCAGAGGCGCAATGATCATAAGACCACAGGTGTTACGAATAGCGGTCTCATAAAGCGTTTGTCCTGCGTAGCCAAGCTTGAGAGACGGAGGAACCGCACCAACCAAGTCAACGAGCAACTGATTGGAGGTTTCGACGCCCGTATTGAGCAAGCCTACGTAGAAGTCATCGGTCCACTGCCAGCAGAATGCAAACAGGAACACGGTTATCATCATGGGGATGGAGAGCGGCAGGATAATTTGGATGAACGTACGGAACGTACCGCAACCATCCATATATGCGGATTCTTCAAGCTCATCCGGAATTCCGCGGAAGAACTGACGAAGCATAAAGATATACAAGCCGTTCTTAAATGCCAAACCTGTTGCCGACATCAAAATCAGCGGCAGATAGGAGTTTGCAATATTCATACCCGACTGCTTGAACTGCATCATGATCGGCTCGCCGTAAGTATCGGTGCCAACCTGAATACCATCAGGCAGAATGTTGAGACTTGCGAAGAAGTTTGCAACGCCCTCGCCCAGCTCCATAACGTTCCAATCGCCAATCTGGATTCCGCCACCCTTGAGCAAACGAACGATACCGAGAATATCGAAGTTACGGAACTCAAGGTACATAGAATGCTGCAGTGTTTGGTGAGGAATGATCATGGTAACCATAACCAATACGAAGATGAGATTGCGGCCGCGGAATTTGAACTTTGCAAATCCGTATCCGATCAAGCTACAAATCAACATCTGTATGACTGCTGTGGAGAACGAAAGAACAAACGTGTTGCCAAGGGCATCGAAGTATCCAAGCTCTTTAACGATCGCCTCGTAAATATCGAAGGAGATGTTTTTAGGAATAAGGCGAACGGTTACGTCGATGAAGTCCTCGGGCGCCATGATCGAGCTGGTGATCTTACTGATAAACGGGAAGATAACAATGTAGGAAATACCTACCATCAGCACCAGACGGAAAATGGCAATGGCAACCTTTTGCAGAAAGTAGAAGGAGAGGAACTTCGCTTTCAATCTTTCCTTAAGAGGTGTACGGTCAAACTCAACGCGAATCTTATTCTTTGTTTCGTGTTTGACAACGGGTTTCTTTTCGGTGTTTTGTGCGTTCATAGTTTTCTCCTCCTTTCTTAGTCATTCTTGCGTTGATAGAATACGAAGCCGGACAAGATTGCCGCAATCAATGCAACGATCAAACCAACGATGGCAAAGTAGATCCATGCCATTGCCGTACTGATCTCTTGCGAAGACTCGGTATATGCCTTTTGTACGTATACCATAACGGGGTTGCTTTCGGTGGTAAAGGAGTCGATGATTGTGTAAACGCCGTTTACCAAGATCATCGGACTGATCATAGGCAGGGTGATCTTCCAGAAAGTCTCCCATGCCGTTGCACCGTCGATCTTACAGGACTCGTAAATTGCCGGAGAAATGGACTGCAATGCCGCCAAGAAGATCAGCATCTGTACGCCGGAACGGTTTACAATATCGAAAATATTATTAACGATATCGGTAATAGTCTTTACAAGCTCAGTACCAACCTTCATATTTGCAAACAGAAGTGCCAAATCATCGGCAGAAACCAACGCATCTTGCGTTTGTCCTGAACCGTCATCGATACCTTCTCCGCTTTCCATATAGTCGGTCAGAACGTCCATTGCCGCAATGCTCTCCATAATACCCGTGGAAAGGACAACGGGAATGAAGAAGATGGAACGGAAAACTGCTCTACCGACCATTTTCTGGTTCAGCATAATTGCCATAAAGAGCGAGAAGATCAGAATAGCGGGAATATCAATTGCCAAACTGGGTAGACCTTGTTCTAACAAAACGCGGGTAAACTCGGGGTCTACCTGAATGGCATCACTGTAGTTCTGAAAACCAACCCAAACCATATCATAAGTACCGCTGGCACCGCCGATAACAATTTTAGAAAAGCTGATCTGCAGAGATTGCCAAACCATAGGCAGGTAAATGAGTACGAATCCAATCAGGAACGGGAGTACGAAAAACCAACCGGCACGCGCCTTACGGCGGTCAAGGGAGGCAATTTTTCTTTTGCGCTTAGGTGCGCTCATGTTTACATCATTTGTCATAATGCGTTGCCCTCCTCTCAGTTATCATAATCAATAACGACGTATCCGCCGCTGGGAACCGTATACAACGTACCGTTGTAGGTAACACGAACAGCATAACTATTGTAGTTCAGGATGATGCTCTTGAAAGGCGTCTTCTCAAAGGTTTCACTGTTACGGTCACCGTAGGTTACTACAACGATTTGGTTGTTGTTGACAGCTCCGGAATCGATTTCTTCATCATCAGACTCCTCAGAACCTTCTACCTGTGCCCAAATGTATTCTTCGGTGAAGAAAGGACATGCAGACTTAAGATCCATTTGGATTCTACGCAGATCTACGGGAGCATCTGCGGCATTCGCATAATCCTCGTAGTATTTACCGCCTTCTTTGTAGTACTCGTAATACTGACCGCCTTCCCCAAAATCAAGATTGAAGGTCTGGTCGATCGATTCCATAATGTCAGTCATGAAGTACAGCTCGCTTTCCTTATTCAGGAAATCCTTACCGGGGGTCTCCATATAGAGCTCACAACCGGAAACAATACCTTCAACGTATTGCTCTACGCTAGTGATCCACTCTTCCATATCTTTGAGCAATGCGGTTCTGACTTCTTCCTTATCATTGTAGATGGATGTGGTTCTGACCAACTCAATAGCAGCCTGCATTTCATCCTCAATATTTAAGGTTCTTGTCTTGATAGCTTGCAGGTCAACACTGCTCTGTGCAAAGAAGATCGCTGCATCACGCAATTTTTCAAATTGGGTTGCAACATTGCCAATAGCATTCTCATAGGACGATGTGCCACTGCTATAAATTTTCATCGCAATGTATGTCGGTATAACACCCGTGCCTCCACCCAATTGGGATCCGCGATTATCAAGAGCTCTCTTGAAATTCTTCAGGTCCGCATAATCTGCATCTTTGATCTTAACCTCAATTTCGCCGGAAGCATTCTCGGTCATGATATACATTTCGGTGAGCTTTTCGTTGATTTCATCAACCTTTTTGGACATTTCCTTCATCGTAGCTTCTGCGTTGTAAAGCAGGTTCCACGCTTCGGCAACTGCAACCGCTTCGCTGGTATCGAGGTTAGCTTGGATCTTATCCTGATCCTTGATAGCCTCTTCCAAACGGTTTTCGATATCCGCTTCGAGCTCATCCAAATCCAAAATGCGTTCGCCAACCAAAAATTCGTGGTTGATGATGACCTTGGTTTGAACATCCTTGAGAACAGTATTCAACTGGTTGTAATACTTTGCAACGTCCTCGAGCCAAATGTCGTAGCGAATGGAATAGTATTCCATCAAGAACGCATCTTCTTTGAGCTCGGTGGTGTTTTGATAAGAAAGAATGAAGTACAGACCTGCGCCGTTTTCGATTGCGCGAAGCATTGCGTAGTTTACGTCACCCTCTTCGTTCAGAGGAGCGCCTGCAAACTGAACGTAGCCGTGCAGTACCGAGCCGATGAACGGAACGGTTGCGCTTGCAATCAGATAACGGCTGGAGTCAAGCTCTACATTCAAGATGTGATCAACATACGCCCATGTGTAAGCGTTACCGCCATCGGTCATCAGACTGTAACCTGCCTTTTGAATGTCCGAAAGGGCTTTTTGCGTCAGATCCTTGCTCTGCTCGCGGTTATAGGGATCATCTTCATCAAAGTCGGAGTTCAGGGCATTACCCAGAGAAGCAACCGACATAGATGCAAGCTTATAATCCTCGTATTTGGAAATCAACTTTTCATAGAATCTGCTGTAACGTGCGGGAGAGATTGCCAGCTTGTAGAAGCCGACAAAATCTTGAATGGATGCATCATAGTAACGGTAAGACGTGTAACGGTTGTCAAGCGTCTTTACAGCATCCTTCTTCAAGGTCATGCCGTCAAAAGCAGCATCTGCTTGCACATATGCAAAATCAAAGTCGGGATACAGACCAAGGTGGGAACCGTCGGTCTTTGCATTGATCTCATCGGCTTTTGCAATAAGCTCTTCAAAGCCCTTGGAGCCGCCAAGATTCTTTTCCCATTTCAAGTTATAGGGCATTGTGGAGTACATACCGCCGTTTGCAAAACCCGTAAGCTTGAAATTGATGTTTTTAACATTCAGATCGCTCAATTCCGAGTACATTGTCCATACGTTTTCAAACGTGGTCAGGGGAGTCATTACCCATACGGGGATGGTTGCAATGGTCTCCTGCGTCTCCAAAGCACCGAATGCTTCGATGTAGAGCGGAATATCAGCCTTTACGTCATCCTGCGTCAGGGCACCGGTCAGCTTGCCCTCGCGGCACAGATAGTCGCGATAAGCCTCTGCCATACCCAACCAAGAGGAATTGTAGTACTTATAGTCAGGGTTGCTTGCTTTTCTTTCATCGGCAAGCTTGTTATCCGTCAGCATAACGTAACGAAGCTTGAAGCTGCCGGTGTACTTTCTATCCGAGCTAATGCCTACGCTTTCTGCGCTACTGGCGATAGAACCGGAAAGACTATACGTATCACTTGCTTTGGGATTGAAGTATGGGAATACAGTGCTGTAATTGTGCAATGCACCGCCGTGATAGAGCTGGAGTCTGGTAAAGGAATCTGCTGCCTCGACGATAGCGACATAGCCACGTTGATATGCAACGATCGAATCCTCAAGATCGCCACTCTTCAGCACTGCGTTCTTTTCGTCGAGCTCTTTCATAATATCGTCGGCAGATTTAACAGCACAGGAGACACGTTCGGTAAAATCGGCAGAATTGCCCTCTTCATCGAGTCCGTTGTAGGTGAACTCATAGAAGAGCTCGTTGCTGACAACACCGTAAACGGGATAACGAACAGCCTTATGGAATTTCAAACCGATCAGTTGGTGATAAGCAAAGTCCTCACCGTAAACGTATCCCAACAACTTCTCGGTGGAGTTGCCCAGCTCAGCGTGATCAAAGAGTGCGCCGGAGCCATCCGGGAAGAAGGTGTAGCTTTGTGTCACTTCGGTTGTGGGAAGTCCATCCTCCCCTACCGTCTCGTAGGAAACACCTGCATTTTTGTAGTTGCCCGCGCCCATATAAGGAAGCACAGTCAGATTTTGCAGGGTGTAGGCAGCGGCATCGTAACGAAGACCGTTACAAGGCAGACGAACGGTCAGTCCCTCATCTTCGCTCAGGTAATACTCCAAAGCCATTTTGAATACGGGATACTTTTCGTCCTCGGCTACGTAGCCGGTTGCCTCGTGGTCAGCGTCCAACTGCTCGAACGTATAGTCGGGGCAGTACATTTTGATCCAAGCCTCACGCTTGAGCGTATCGGCAACGTTGGACATTTTGGGAAGCCAAGACCACAAAACGGGATAAACGGTATTACCGTTTTCATCGGTGTAATACTCACCCAGAGCAGGATATCTCTTGATCATCTCCATTCTCATACCGGGAGACATCTTGTTGGGGTTGAATTCCTGCCAAGCATTCAAGAACCATTCATAGGCCTTATCCTCAACCAAGTCGCCTCTATCGATAGCGGCTTGAATGTTGACCAGAATGTTTTCTTGGAAGCTTTCATCGAAAATCAGCTTGGGGATCAGCTTTCTGCCGTCCTCACGACCGATAATGTACTCAACGCGAACACCGCCCTTGATGAGCTGTACGGTGATCTGGTCATTGAGAGCTGCATCCGTATAGCTGTAAAGCTGCTTGGATGTACCCGTTGTGTCGGTAAAGGAAACGATGATTTGAGAAAGCAGTTCCTGCTTGGTATTTTTGGAACCCTTGGAAGCTGCTACATCATAGGGGTTGGTGAACAGAATGTTCTCAGTGGGATTTCCATCTGCATTGATTTCTACCCACGCTACCTCGCCGCTACGCTTATCTACCCACAACTGATAATTGCCGGCAGTACGCATCGGCTCCATCGTTTGCAATTTTTCTTCGGGGTTATTGTAAACCTTGGTAACGTAATCCTTAACCTGCGTGATTTCTTCTGCAGGGGGTGTCGTTTCCTCTTCGGCAGCAAACACCTGCACAGTAAAGAGGGTAGCAAAGGCGCTCAGCACCATAGCAATGGCTAAGAGTGTCGAAAGTATGCGTTTTGTAATATTCATTTTTTCTACCTCCTATCCATCGTTATGCACGGTACTGGATCTCTGTAACGATATTGGTTACAAGGCTGACGAGCTTTGACAACAGCATACCGAACAAGAGTACCAGGAAGACGATAAACGCCATAGCAACAATTGTGAAAAGAATAATGATCAGGTTCTTGAAAAGAGGATAATCGTGCGTAACCATCGTTCCAAAGAACAACAGCATGATCGTCCAAACAAATGCAATGCCTATGAGCAAATCAATAAGCTGTACCTCACTCAAGCTTACCCAGTTAGATCCCAAAGTAGCGGGAACGACAAACAGAATAAGGGGCAAGAGCGAGTAAGAGGATGCAATAAAGATGTCCTTAAAGCTTCCTTCACCTTCGAACAAGGTCGTCAAGCACCAGTTTGCAAGTACAAACAGGAACAGAGGAACCAAAATAGAGATGGCCTGCGACCACAACGTGGCAGTACCGCCGGTGGGGTTCACAACGTATCCTTGACCGATACCTTGATAGAAGAAGGAAAGAATGGTTAAACCAATAAAGACAAGGGATGCGCGAACAGAGCCGCGTTTTTCATGCTTGAGGTCGTAGAAACCGTCAAACGGGTGGAAGATAACGTAGAAGCCGTAGATGATCTCTTCCCAGAAGCTCTTTCTTTCACGTCCGTCGGTTGCGGCACGCTTGTTGACCTTTGCAGCCCAACCAAGGAACTTGATGATCAGAACTACCAAAACGATGATCAGACCAACGATAGGCAACAGCCAAACAGACATCCATTCCTTACGAACCATCTTATAGGATTCGGACCAGTTGGTGGTGTCGTACGCCTTTTCATAATATTCAAGAGCCTCTTCGTAATCGGCACTACGGTAAAGCGCATTACCGATACCAACGTATGCTGCGTCAAAGTTGGAGTTTCTTTGCAGAACCTTTTCCCAACATTGAATTGCGTAGTCATAGTCCAAAGAGTTCTCCGCTGCGATTGCCTGAATCAGCAAGTCACCGTACTCGGTGCGGTTGTAAACAATGATACTCTTGGAACCGGAGTCAAGAATGAGCATCTTGGTTCCCTGATAAGCGATGGCACATACGTTAGAAATACTACCAAGCATTGTACCCGTGTCGCCAAAAGCGAACAACAGGTTGCCGTTAAAGTCGTAGGTGTAGATCTTTTCGCGCTTGGTATCCACAATAGACCAAGTCTTCTCGGGACCGGTTGCAACGTCTACGAGGGTAGAAACGCCGCCGCTGGTTTTGAAGTTGATTTCACCTGCCGGAGGCCAGAAGCCGTTACGTCTCATGATCTCATCACCCGAGGGGTTGAGCATCTTAACGGGAGCATACTTGCCTGTACGGTCTTTGCCGGTAATAGCAGTTGCAACAGAGGATTCTTTGATACCCGATGTGGTAACGTAGATAAAGCCCTCGTCGCTGATTGCGATGTTGTTATAAATAACGGAAGTTTTTGTTGCACTCGCCTTTCTTTGTGCATCGGTCTGAATGGATCTCCAAAGGATCTCCCATGCGGAAATAGTAACCGCCTGTGCACCAATAAAGCCAACGAAGTCTCCTTCAGAGTTCATAACGATGATACCCTGGTTGGTGGAGGAAGAAACAACGTAAATTCTGCCGTAGGGGTCGATTGCCATAGCAACCGGCTTGTAGGCTGCGTTGTCGGAAAGCAGTTGGCTTTCGGGCGGGTCGATGATCTGCTTGAATTCCAGCGTCTTCTTATCAAACTCTACCAAACGGTTGTTACCGGTGTCGCACACCCAAATGGAATCGTCGGTAACGAATACACCCTGGGGCGCTACCAAACGGTCGTTGTTACCCGCTGCGTTGTAGAAGGTGGTGATGTAGGTTTGGAATTCAAAATAACGGTTCAGAATCGCGATCTGGTTATTATCGGTGTCGGCAATATAAATGTTGCCGTCCTTATCCGTAATCATATCCTTCGGATTCTTGAAATCCATCGGCAGTCCCATATCTGTATAAACCAATGCTTGCTCTGCGGAGTAAGCGTCGGGAGAATACAGAGCGAAACCGCTAATGGAATAGGTGTAGGTTTGGTATGCAGAGGATGCCGAAGCACCAATGGTCATTGCAGATACGATCATAACGAGAGACAATATCAGCAATATTACAGATGTAAACTTTTTCATATTGTCCTCCTTTAGTCTTTCATACCGCTCGAACCCATCGTTTCAATGATATTCGACTGCGAAATAACGAATACCGTGATAGGTACCATCATCATAAGTACCGAGGATGCAGAAGATGCACCTGCACGCTTGATACCACCGGCCATAATCTGACCGATTGCGTAGTTGATGGATTTAAGTTGTTCGGAATAAATGTAAATAGAAGAGCCTTGGTTCCAAAGTCCCTGGAACGAGAAAATGATCAACGTCAGCCATGCAGGCTTAACCATAGGCATTGCAATGGTCCAATAGGTGCGGATTTCGCTCGCACCGTCGAGACGTGCACTTTCAAGCACCGTATCGGGAACAGTAGAGTCCATATGCTGCTTCATCAGGTACAGACCCAGAGTTGCGCCCCATGCGGGAATGATGATAGCAAGGTAGCTATCTACCAAGTGCAGAGCGGTCATGATCATGAAGCTGGTGATACCGCCGACGGTGGACGAGAACATCAGGGACGAACGAATGGTTTTGAACACGAATTTGCCACCGGGAAATTTGATCTTCGCCAGTGCGTATGCACACATCGATGCAATAAACAAGTGTCCGAACGTACCCATAACCGAGGTGAATACCGTGTTGAAGATGTAACGGGAGAAAGGAACCCAAGAGTCATTCATCAAGGTAAACAGGTCGGAGAAGTTTTTGAGTGTAGGATTTCTTACAAAGAATCGCGGAGGATACATCCACAACTCATCCAAGGGCTTGAATGCTTGAGAGATCGCATACACCATAGGAAGGAACATGAATACGCCGAGGATCGTCAATACAACGGTAATACCGGCGTCGCCACCCGCAGAACGGGATAATACAACTCTGTGTCGTCTTGTTCTTAATTTTGCCATATTACGTACCTACCTTTGAGAGAGCCTTGGAGACGACCTTGTTTGCAAAGATCTGAATTGCAAACAGCACTGTTGCGATCGCGGATGCGTAACCGATCTCGTAACGCGCTCCGCCGTAGTCGTCCAAATGGTGGGTGATGGTGTGTGCCGCATAGTCAACAGACGGGAAGCCGCAAAGAGCGGTTACAACGCCGCCAAAGCCGAAGGAGCCTGTGATTGCCATAATTGCACCGAACATCAGCTGAGGCTTCATGCTGGGCAATGTGATGTACCAAAGCTCTTGCCAACGGTTCTTAACGCCGTCAACGGCGCCTGCCTCATACAGGGAGCGGTCAACGCCCTGCAAACCTGCAATAAAGGAAAGGAAGGAAGTACCGAGAGACGTCCAAAGAGCAACAACGATACAAAGGGGCATAATGTAGTCCGCATCCTTAAACCATGCAATCGGGTCTGTGATGATACCCAGCTCGATCAGGGTTGCGTTGACCCAACCGTAGGTGTCGGCATCAAACAACGTACCCCAAATCATATATACACCACCCGCGATGGAGGGCGCATAGAAGACCAAGGTAATGATTGCACGAATACGGGGAGGAAGCTCGTTGATGAACCAAGCGACCAAGAAGGACATAATGTAGGAGGAAGGTCCTACGATTGCTGCAAAGATCAAGGTGTTCTTGCAGGCGATCAGGAAGATGTCGTCTGCAAAGAACAGGTTGATGTAGTTTTCAAGCCAAACGAAGTTGGGCCATTGAAGCATGTTGAAGTCGGTAAAACCAACAACAAAGGATAGGATAACGGGACAAAGGGTGAACAGCGAGAAGATTACAACATAAGGAAGGATCATAACATAAGCGATCCAGTTGCGCTTCATTTCTCTACGGGTATATTCCCAATAGGAAATGTCTTTTCTGGCAACTGCTTTTTGCTCTGCTTTTTGTCTTGCCATTTTCATTTTTCCTCCTTATTAAGATTTCGGTGCGGAAACTCGGTAGGATTCATACGCATTTGCGGTATCCTCCAGAGCCTCTGCAATGAAGTAAAGCAACTGAAGCTCGTCGAGAGATGCGATCTCGTATCCGCCGCTACCGTCCTTTGCCTCGGGAAGAGTCTGCTTATTAACGTTTACAAAGTAGGTCGGTACGGTTGCCTTTTTGCCACTGACCTTGGTGATCTCTTTGGTGGAGCTGCCATCGTACTTGGACATCAACAGATCCTCGAACATTTGAGATGCAATTCTCAAGGTTTCAACATTTTGGTTTACAATACCGTACATTGCCTGTCTGTAAATTTCACTGTCTTCGGAGATCTTGTCAAGACCCTCAAGTGCATCAAGTGCCTCACGGATCTGGTTAGATCTCTTTTCTGCAAGCGTGCTACCAAGCTCAACGGTTTCGAGGTTGAACTCTTCACGCTTACGGGTAATTTCTGCGTTAATGGTATTAACGTAACGGAGAAGCTCGGTGGTGGGATCCTTATCATCGTTGTAAGCCGCAAGGAAAGCGAACTGCGTGTGACGACCCACATAATAGAAGCCGGGATAGTTCTCAATAGCCAAGAGGTTATTGAACTGCTTTTCTACCTCTACCAACTCATCGGCTGTCCAAGGCATACTCTTGAGTGCCTCTCTGTTTGCCGTTGCGTGCTTTGCAGATTCACCCATGATCGCAACCATTTCGTTTGCGTAGGTGGTCTGTGCTTCAGCACCGGTGTACCACTTCATGTATTCCCAAGCATCCTCGGTATGCTTTGCACCGCTGACCATAACCAGAGCGGAAGAACCTGCAAGGACCTTGTTATTGATGGTTCCGTCAGCGTTCATCGTACCGGGAACGGGAACGAATGTCCAGCAACCGTCAAGCTCGGTAGCAAATACCTTGAGCTGGTTGTAAAGACCTGTGTAACCGGAAAGCAGAATAGGCATTTCACCCGTTCTGAAACGGTTTGCACCGCTGTAGTCGTAGGGGAAGGAATACTGCGTAAACATATTACACATCTTGTTGAACGCGAACAGAGCGACCTCGGAGTCGAGGTTGATTCTCATACCATCGTCTGCCCAAATGCTACCGCCACTCTGATAGAGGAAAGGCATATAGTCTGCACCAACACCGATCTCCATGTTGTGAGATTGGAGCTTGGATTGTGCTACGTAAAGGTCATCCCACGTTTTGGGGATCTCAATTTCGATCTCGTTTAGAATATCCAAACGCAAGAACATCATCGAGAAGGACTGCGACTCGGGAAGTCCGTAGTAGTGCCACTCGTCGTCTGCGTCCGGAACACCGAATACGAGCATAGCGGATTCATTAAAGTAAGAGGTAACCTTTTCCCAGTTTTCGGGAGTGTCCATTTCCTCGATTTCCATCAAGGCGCCACGAATTGCGTAGTTGATAACCGTATCGTCACCAAGTCCGTGGTAAACGTCGGGACCCATACCTGCCAAAATAGAAGGAAGCAACGTACCGCCGTTGACCAGCTTAAGGTTTACAGCAGTACCGGTTTTTTGCGTAAAACCGTTAACAGTCATATTACGAACAACGTTTGCCTGGTCACGACCGGAAGGAAGCCATACAACAACAACGGAAGGATCCTTATCGTAATCCTGGGTGGTACCCATGCTGTTGTAGTCACGGAAGAAGGTCCAGAAGAAGCTCTTGATCTCGTGAATGAATGCCTGGAAGAAATTCGGTGTTGCCTTGGGAGCCTCAGCAGTTGCGGGTTGAACCATAAGGTAGTCGATCTGCAACGGCTGTGTCTTAACGTCACCAAGGAAGGTACCGATACCGCCGGAGTAGGCTTTGAAGTTGGTAAGTCCCGATGCAATGCCTTCACCGCCGCGAACAACCATCTTGCCGATCAGGTCGATGAGCTTATCGCAGGTACCGGTGTAGGTAGAAGATACACCTGCACCCTCGCGCAGGAACTTGGAGAGGTTGGAGAGTGCCTCTTTCTCTGCAAACAGAGTGTCCAGCGTATCGGGAAGCATACGGTAGAAGTTATAGTCACGGTAAGCGTCGGGTGTAGGACCGGTGTACTGAACGATGCTCAGATAAGCGTCATTCAGAGCGTTCAGGATACGCTCGATCTCACGAACGGTCGCACTCATCGTACCGAATGTAACCTTGAGATTGATGGTATAAACAACACCCTCCTGGAAATAGAGCTGGTAGGTCTTGTCATCCAATCTACCGGTGGAGCTCAGCTTGGTCACTTGCCAATCGGAGCTGTAATCGTAACGCAGGCCGGATGCCTCGGAGAAAGGCAGACCGTCATAATAACCTGCTGTGTTGCCATATTTTTCTGCGTAAGCTTCTTCGCTATCGTAGTTAGTGGTAATAGTCAGCGCACGGCTGGTGTACATACCGTCCAGATAGCTCTGCTTGAATCTCGTATAGATATCGTACCAACCGGAGGAACTTACGGAGAAGCTATATTCTACCCACTGACCGGGAGTTGCCCACTTTTCACCGCCGATGGTGTTCAGGAGCTGAACGCTGGGGTCAACGGGAGAGGTGAGTGCCGATGCACGGTCCTCAACCGGGTATACAACGTTGGAAGAGGTTCTGGTGGGATTTTCAGCCTCAAGTTTAATAACACTGGTGCCCTGCTCGTCGCTAATACCCATTGCCTTGAGCTTTTCGCGATAGACTGCATAAGTGTCGGCAGCCTTATAAGGCATAAGCGTGAGGGTAGAGAGCGCCATAGGCTCGTTGACACTCTCAAGCGTCATAGTAACCTTGCCGTCCTCGTCGGGCGTCAAAACAAAGCCGAAATATTCGCTATCATAAACATCGGTTCCACCCTGCGCATTTGCGAGCTCGTAGGAATGGGTATAACCGTCACTATCGCTAATGATGTAGCGTCTCCACTCGGGAGCCTGCAGCTGCGTGGGACGGATCTCGTTGCTATTGAAGTCTACGGGGAAAAAGCGGAGTCCGTACGCTGCAATAAACTCGCTGAGCTTAGCCGTAGTGTACGCAGGCTGCGTGAAGGTAATGTAGGAATTGTCTGCCGCTACGGTGTAAACGGGAGCACCGGACGTGCTGACACCTGCCTCGGAGACGTATCCGGCATCCTTTGCCGCTGCGATGATACTTTCGAGGTTATCCTTTTTGGAGAGCGTATATTTTGCACTTGAATCATACTTGACTCCACCTGCTTCGGTGCTGCTTCCCTGTGCATACATACCCCATACCTTGGAGAAGGAGAGAATGTAGGCCTCGGAGAAGGTAGGCTTACCATTGATGTAGAACTCACGCTCGATAGGCGTGGATCTTGCTACAACGGGATAGTAGTCCAAGCCGAGGCTGAACAGTGTTGCAACATCGATGCCGTTTGCTGCCAGATCGATCGTCCAAGTGATCGCACCTCTGCCGGGAGTGTAGACAGCCTTTTTGCCATCGTACTCTTCGGTGACGTACGCCATGTTGGAGTCGTCATACTTTGCAACGCCCTTGTCATCCTTTACCGCTTTTGCCGCCTCGGGGGAATCGTAGGTTTCTACGATCTCGCGGTAACGGCCATCGTCCAGACGGTGAAGATTCTCTGTGGCTATACCGGCCTTCTTTGCCTCATCCAAGTTTGCATAGTGCGCATCGGCAAGAACGATCATCTTCCAAACCCCATCGGTCATGGTGATGACAGTATCGTCCCATACGTACTTCCAATTCTCGGTCAGCATAAGAGAGATCTCTTCGGTGGCCTTTTGGGCGTTTGCATAGTACAAGGTTTGATACTCGGCGTAAGAGATCAGATCCAAGGTTTCCTTGTAGTCTGCAATCGTTTTGTCCGTAAGGTTGTCGTGCTGAATCTCCTGTGCACTCACAACGGTCACGGCACCACTCACAAGAAGCAACATGGCCAGAGCCAGACAGAGCAGTCTTGTGAAAGTTTTGTTTCTCATTTGCGTTTCCTCCTGAAAGAAATTAACACTTTCGCCCATAATTGTTTTCGTTTGCTCCCGCGTCAGTGCTCGCAAATCACTTTCGCGGTCGGGCGCCGTTGCCTTGCACGCACGCGCGGATAGCGGCTCCGCGTGTCGCGCTTGAGCGAACGGGTCAAACAAACTCCACCAATCGGGCGATTTTGGGCAGAGTTTTCCCAAATATATATAATATAATATCACAACACGCGAGAGTTGTCAAGAAAAACTATCTCAAAAAAATTCCCCCAACGCTTCCAAAAAAAGCTTTCAATTCACGCGTCGGACAAAGCGTCTTTTCAAAAAGTTTACAATTTTCGAAAGGGTTTTTTTGCTTTCGGGAGTCATATTTGCCTTTTGTAAATAAAATTTACCCGTTTTGCGTCCCAAAACACCTCGAAAGAGTGGTTTTTGTGCACATTTTTGTCTATTTTTACTGCACAAAAACAGAAAGTTTCAAATTGGTAAATTTTATTTACCTATTTTGAAGGGTTCGAAAAAATCTTTTGAAAAAGGAAAATTCTCACTTTTTTGTGAGAGTTGCACAATTTTCGAGGCGCATTTTCTACACATAGTGGGATAGATAGAAAATCAAAAAATCGGCTCTGCATAGCCGATTTCAAACCTTGTTTCCCGAAAATTCAACATTTTGTGCAAAGAACAGAAAAGGGCCGACTCAATTTGATGCAGAAGGTGCGATCGGCCACTCGTCGTCGTACAAGGGTACGGCAGAGAGGTCGAGCGCGTCTAAAAAGCCACATAAAAACGAAGAAATCCGCCGAAAAAATTCCGGCGGATTTCAACCTAATGCAAATTTTGCTAACAAATTTAATTGATCGTGGGTTGCCCTTTCGTGTGGCTTTTGTTCTGCGCAAATTGTGACGGTCCTTACTTCAGGAATCCATTAACAATATGCTCTTCTGCCTCAGCCTCGGTAAGTCCCAAGGTCATCAGCTTGATGAGTTGTTCCCCTGCGATCTTGCCGATTGCCGCCTCGTGAATGAGCGACGCGTCGACGTGGTTCGCCTCGATCTGCGGCAGAGCGATGACCTGTGCTTCTCCCATAATAATGGCATCGCACTCGGTATGTCCCGAGCAACGGTTATTTCCGTTGACGTGTGACAAAAAGCTCTGTCTGCTCTTATCCTTTGCCACCGAACGGGAGATCACGTGTGTGGCACTTCCCTCTCCGTTGAGATCGACCGTAAAGTTGGTCTCGGCAAATTGCGTACCGTGTGTCATAATCTTCTCACGCACGATCAGAGTTGCACCCTCATCGAGGGTTGCGGTGGTATCACGGCGAGTGGAATCGACGCCCTTGATTTGTGCGGTTTCCATCTCCATGTAGCTGTTTTTACCAAGAACGGCAACGGTTGTGGGATTCATTACGCGCTTGCCCGTTCCGTCTCCCTGACCGTAGTGCTTTTCTACATATTTGACACGCGCACCTTCATCAAGATAGAAGGCGTGAATGCCGCTGTGCTCGCTTTCTTCACTACCGCTGTTGTGGATTCCGCAGCCCGCGACGATGGTAACGTCGCAATCTGCGCCGATGTGAAAATCGTTATACACCAGCTCTTTCAGGCCCGATTGCGCAAGCAAAACGGGAATGTGCAAGCTTTCATTTTTGGTTCCGGGTTTGACGTAAATATCTATGCCCGCTTTGTCGGTTTTTGCAACAATGGTGATGTTTTCGGAGTCGTTTTTGCCGTACAGGTTGCCGTTAATGCGCAAGGAATATGCACCTTGGGGCACGTCATGCAGGTCTGCCACCTGCTCAAGCAGCTTTTTTTGAATAGCGTCCATCATTATTTGCGCACCTCCTCAAAAAAGCGGCATCCCACCTGCGCGTTCAAAAGCTCGGGCAAAATCTCGTTTTTGGTGCCGTAAGCAGCCACACGTCCGTCGGCAATGACGATGATCTTATCGGCAATGTCGAGAATGCGTTCCTGGTGCGAGATAATGACGATGGTACCCTTGGTTTTTTCATACATATTGCGAAAAACCTGAATCAAATTGTTAAAGCTCCACAGGTCAATTCCCGCCTCGGGCTCGTCGAAAACAGAGAGCTTTGTGCCGCGTGCATTGATCATTGCGATCTCGATTCTCTTGAGCTCGCCGCCCGAAAGAGAGCCGTCCACCTCGCGGTTTACGTAATCCTTGGCGCAAAGCCCTACCTCGGAGAGATAAGAGCAGGCCTCGGCAACCGAGATGTTCTTGCCCGATGCAATGGAAATGAGCTCCTTAACGGTAATACCCTTGAATCGCACGGGCTGCTGGAAGGCAAAGCTGATGCCCCCCTTGGCGCGCTCGGTAATGGAAAGATTGGTGATGTCAACGCCGTCCAGAAGGATCTGACCGGACGTAGGGGTATAGATACCCGCGATCAGCTTTGCCATTGTAGATTTTCCGCTTCCGTTTGGACCGGTCACTGCCACAAAGCGATCGTCGATTTTAAGACTTACGTCACGCAGGATCGTCTTCCCATCCGGCGTCACATAAGAGACGTTTCTGAATTCTAACATTTATATTTCCTTTTCTTTGTTAATTTTTTAATTTATCATATTATTGTATCTTTTTTCTTACAGAATTGCAATACCGAGATCGCATTTTGAATGTTAACTTTTTATGAACAAAGAAAGAGAAGGGCTGTTTTTGTGGTATAATTGGGTAAAAATAGACGTTTTCTTGACTTTTTAGCCTATATTTTAGAATGAGAATTAGACTTATTCTAAAATTGAATGATTACAAGGGACGCAGAGAGATCTCTCCCGTATGGAGTCGAACAAGCTCGTTTTTCTCGTCTCGAATGAAGAGTGCACCATCCTCGTCGATGGCTTCGGCAATGCCTGTGCGTGTGGTTTCGGCATCTATCCAAGCCACGCGGCGACCAAGAACCAAGGAATGAGTGCGGTAGTCGTCGAGCCATTCCCGATTGCTCGGGTCTTGCAGATAGATGAAGATCTCTCGATAGATCTCGGCAATGAGTTCACAAATATCAATTTGCGTGTCGAGCGAGCCGGCAATATCTTTCAGTTCTTCGGGAAAGTTGACAGTATCAAGGTTGATTCCGATACCCACAATGACGTGCGTGCCCTCTCCTGTGCTGACAGCCTCGGTGAGAATACCGCAAATCTTCTTTTTATTGTAATAGAGGTCGTTGACCCATTTGATGTCGGTTTGAATGCCGGTAAGGTTGCGGATGGCACGCATAACGGCAACCGATGCCGCCGAGGTGATGGCAACCGCATCACAGAGAGGGGCATTCAAGGTGTGCAGGATGCTGAAATATGCACCCGTCCGGGCGGGTGAGTAAAAGCTGCGCCCCATGCGACCGCGGCCTGCCGTTTGGCTATGCGCAACAAGGAGTGCATCGCCCCGAAAGCCATCGACTGCCATTCGTTTGGCCTCGGTGTTGGTGGAGTCGATCTCGTCGAATACGCGAACAAAAACGCCCTCAAATTGCGCCCCGAGAGCGTCATTTAGCGCGTTTTTGCATACACGTGATGCGTTTTCCTGCATTTTTGACATGGCTTCACTCCCCTTTTTCTTCTTTCAAAAATCAATCTGTAAAGGATGTTTTTTATGGATATTTCTGTTTTATATGAGGACGCACATATCCTCGTCGTCCTAAAACCACCCGCTCTTGTTTGCGAGTCGACCGCCGCGAAGGATGGGCTTGCCGACATTCTGTCCGAACGGACGGGCGGATATATTGGCACTATTCATCGGCTTGACCGCGGCGTGGGCGGCGTAATGGTGTATGCCAAAACGCCAACAGCAGCGGCGAAGCTTTCGGCGGCCGTGCAGGCGCGAGAGCTAAAAAAAGAATACCTTGCCGTGGTGCGCGGCGCACCCGATCCCGAGTGTGGCGAGATGCGAGATCTGCTCTTCCACGATAGAAGGCAGAACAAAACTTTTGTTGTCGACCGAACGCGCGCAGGCGTAAAAGAAGCTCTTTTGGAGTATGACACCATAAAGCATCTTGTAACGGCGCGCAGCGAAGAATGTACGCTGGTGCACGTTTTGCTGCATACGGGAAGAACGCATCAGATACGCGTTCAGTTTGCTTCGCGTGGGCATACGCTCTTGGGCGACGGCAAATACGGAGCGCGCGGAGATAATAGACCAATCGCGCTTTTTGCCACACGTCTTGCGTTTTTGCACCCCGTGACGCGAAAAACGATGGAATTTGAAGCGACATGGGATGCGCTTGCTGAGATCCTCTGTCAAAAGTGATTTTTGGGTTGTCGAGTAAAACTCGGCAACCCATTTTTGCATTTTAAGACTTTAGTGCTTCCGTCAACACTCTTTCAAGTACCTCTACGGCATCCGCCCTCATCGGCGGTGTTTCTTCGAGCGCGAACGGAATACCCATCGCACGGTATTTTTCAAGGCATAGATTCTTGAACGGCAAAAGCTCAACCTTTTTGATACAACGATATCCGCGTATCAGATCGGCTAATCGTTGGATATCTTCTTCATTATCATTGATGTTCGGAACAACCACATGGCGGATCCAAACATCTTTTTTCATTTCCTCGAGGCGATCCAAAAACGCCATTGTTGTGGCTAAACTGCCACCCGTGTGGCGTTTATAGTCCTCTTCGGTGGTCATTTTGATGTCCAAAAGGAAGAGATCTGCAACCTCGAGCAATCGCTCGGCGGCAGGTGTTATGGGCGTGCCGCAGGTGTCGACGGCGATATGCAATCCCTCTTTTTTGAGGATGTTTGCCGCCTCGCAAACGAACTCTGCTTGGAGTAACGGCTCGCCGCCCGAAAAGGTCACGCCCCCGTTTTTGATGTACGGGTAAAAGCGTAAAAGCCGCTCGGCAAGTGCGTCGGCATCGGTCAGTTGGCTCTCCTGCCGCTCCCACGTATCGGGATTGTGGCAGTAGATGCACCGCAAGGGACACCCCGACAGGAAGACGACCGAGCGCACGCCCGGCCCGTCGACCGTGCCAAGGGATTGGATACTGTGAACGTAACCTTTCATCGGTTACATCGTTTCGTGGAAGGTGCGGCTGATGACCTCTTTTTGCTGCTCGCGCGAGAGCTTATGGAAGTTGACCGCGTAACCCGAAACACGGATGGTAAGGTTGGGATAAAGCTCTGGATTTTCCATTGCGTCTATCAGCTTTTGACGGTTGAGGACGTTGACGTTGATGTGGTGCGCATTGCGATTGAAGTAACCGCCCAGAATCGCAACAAGATTGTCGATGCGTTCCTCGTGTGTTTTGCCGAGTGCCTCGGGGACAATGGAGAAGGTGTTGGAAATACCGTCACGGCAAGAGTCGTAGGAAAGCTTTGCTACCGAGTTCAGAGATGCAAGCGCACCGCAGGTCTCGCGGTTGTGCATCGGATTGGCACCCGGGGCAAAGGGCTCACCTGCGTGGCGTCCGTCGGGAGTCGCTCCCGTCTTTTTGCCGTAAACGACGTTGCTTGTAATGGTAAGAACCGAAAGGGTGTGCACGGCGTTGCGATAGGTAGGCGTTTGGCGCAGAGCCGCAATAAATTTATCAAGCAGCTCTTCGGCAATCGAGTCAACACGTCCGTCGTCGTTGCCAAATTTCGGGAAGTCTCCCTCCACTTCAAAGTCGCTGATGAGTCCGCGCTCGTCGCGAATGGGACGTACCTTTGCAAACTTGATGGCAGAAAGGCTATCGGCAATAACCGAAAGACCTGCTGCTCCGAACGCCATCAGGCGCTCTACGTCGGTATCGTGAAGCGCGAGCTGTGTCTTTTCGTAAGCGTATTTATCATGCATATAGTGAATGACGTTCATCGTGTTGACGTATTCACCTGCCAGCCAGTTCATATAAAAATCGAGGCGTTGGCGCACTTTGTCAAAGTCCAGGATCTCGTCGTCCATAACGGGCATTTCGGGACCGATCTGCATATCGTATTTTTCATCACGGCCACCGTTGAGCGCCATAAGAAGGATCTTGGGAAGGTTGCAACGAGCGCCAAAGAACTGCATCTGCTTGCCAACCTTCATAGCACTCACGCAACAAGCAATGGCGTAATCGTCACCGAAGCGAGGGCGCATCAGGTCGTCGCTCTCGTATTGAATGGAGTCGGTGTCGATGGAAACGCGCGCACAGTAGCGCTTAAAAGGCTCGGGTAGCTTGTTAGACCACAGAACCGTAAGGTTGGGCTCGGGAGCCGAGCCGAGGTTGTAGAGCGTGTGCAGGAAGCGGTAGGCGTTCTTTGTGACAAGAGGTCTTCCATCCTCTCCAACGCCGCCAACGGCTTCGGTGATCCACATCGGGTCGCCGCCAAAGAGCTCGTTATATTCGGGAGTACGCAGGTGGCGGATCATACGCAGCTTCATAACGAATTGGTCGATCAGCTCTTGTGCGCCTTCCTCGGTCAGAATGCCGTTTTGGATGTCTCTTTCAATGTAAATATCGAGGAACGTGCCAACACGACCAAGTGACATAGCCGCGCCGTTTTGCTCCTTGTTTGCGGCAAGGTAGCCAAAATAGACCCATTGGATGGCTTCCTGTGCATTCTCGGCAGAGCGAGAGATATCACAGCCATAAAGAGCCGCCATCTCCTTGAGCTTGCCAAGGAAAGAGATCTGCTTATAGAGCTCTTCCGAAAGGCGCATGACCTCCTCGGTCATTCCCTTTTTGCCAAGCTCTTGCTTGTCTTTTTTCTTTTCTTCGATCAAAAAATCAATGCCGTAGAGGGCTATGCGGCGGTAATCGCCAATGATACGTCCGCGACCGTAAGCATCGGGAAGCCCCGTCAGAATACCCGCGTGGCGCATAGCGCGCATGGTGTCGGTATAAACACGGAAGACACCGTCGTTGTGCGTGGTGCGGAATCGGAATGCTTTTTCGATCTCGTCGGAAAGCTCTGTTCCGTAAGCCTTGCAAGCGCTTCTCGCCATGCGGATGCCGCCAAAGGGGTTGACAGAGCGAACCAATGGCTCGGCAGTCTGCAAGCCCACAATGAGCTCGTCGTCTTTATCAAGATAAGCCGCAGGATATGCGGTAAGAGACGTAACGGTTTCGGTGTCGATACCGATCACACCGCCCTTTTCTCTTTCTTCTTTCAGTTTTTCGTCCAACTTTGCCTTCAGGCGAAGCGTGCGCGCGGTGGGAGATGCCAAAAAGCTCTCGTCTCCCTCGTAGGGTGTATAATTCTTTTGAATAAAATCTCTTACGTCGATGCGTTCGCACCAATCACCAAGGGTGAAGCCCACCCATGCTTTTGCAAAATTTCCCATTGTTTATACCTCTCTTTCTCGCTCATATCGATTCCCACAGACAACAAAAGGACAGTTTTGTTGCGTGCAAAACTGCCCAGACGGTCGGCGTTCAAATTCCCGGCTCCACGTGGTAAAAATCCACTATTTCCGTCAGTCACGCGGGAACGTTATTCGTACGCCTTTTATTATATCATTCCAACATCCTTTTGTCAATAAATTTTGTCGAATTTTTATTGTTATTTTTTATACAATCTTGGACGTTTCCTACAAGATATTGTGTTTTGAAGAAAAACGAGAAACAAGATGTATTACTTGGGCAATTTTGAACAAACCAAAGAAGTCGCTTGTGGCGGGGCGTCGAGGACGTCGCCCCCTACAAGAAAAGTAGCGCCTCAAATTGCTTTTCTTTCATTGAAATCTAATAAGTGTTTGTACCGACAAAGAAAAACAACTTTCGTAGGGGGCGATGTCCTCGACGCCCCGAAAACAAACGGTTATCGAGAAGTAAAAATCAGGATGACAGGCTGATTTATTGTTTTGTTGTTGTCGATAGAAAAAACGGGCGACTCTTGTCGCCCGTAAATTGTTTTTTACGCATCATTTTCCACTGTCAAAAAATTCTTTTCGATAAACCCTTTGGCGCGATAGCCGAGCAGAAAAGTCGTCTCCCCTGCCCTGAGCTCTGCCATCAGGAACTTTTCGCCCTCGATTTTGTCAATCGTGATCTCGTCGCGCAAAAAGGCGTGGCACCCCAAATCCTTTTCCTCGCGGAAAAAGCCGTTTTTTAGATTGGTGGTGATGCGCAATTCGTCACCGACAACAAAAATGCAAACGTCGTGGTTTTTGAATTTTTTATCGCTTGCATCATAGCATTTTGTGACGATGCAGGGCTCTTGCAAGCCGTAATACTCGCGCAGGTGTTCGCAGGCTTTGGATAAAATGTCTTGCCGTGATATTGTTCTTCTGTTCGTCCGCTTCCAAATCGGAACAGAAATGAGCAACCCGATGACAATGATAAGAACCATTCCTACCATACCCAAAATTGCGATTCCCAACATATATGCAATCATTAAAAAGACATTTCCTTCAGGTTTCGGAATTCGTGTCAATCCCCAGATAAAAAAGCCAAAACCGGCTCCAGTGACAAGAAGAAACAGACCACATCCAATACCGCCTAATGCCATATTTCTGCGCGCAAGTCTTTCTTCTTGTTTTTGATATTCAGCGTACTGCGCCCGCAAAACAGGATTTTCGGTTGTTTGTAAGCCCTTGTATTTGAAATAGCGCATTTCTTGCCTCCTTTCTATAATTTTGTTGCTGTCGTTAGAGTGTATCCTCCATAACCACCTTCAGCGGTTTCATGCCGCACTTTTCGTAGAAGCGCATCGCGCCCTCGTTAAGGCACCATACGTTGAGGGTAACGGCAGAGCATCCCTCTTTCTTTGCCTCGTCTTTAACGTGGTCGTAGAGGGCTGTGCCGATGTGCTGACCGCGCTCGGTAGCATCTACGCAAAGGTCGTCGATGTAAACGGTTTTGCGATCCATCAGCGAGGGGTTATTCTTTGTTTCCTCGTAGATGCAAAAGGCATAGCCCAGCACCTTTTCCTCGTCATCCACCGCCACAAAAATGGGGGTGGTGTCGCACGCGAGGATGGCGCAAAGCTCCTTGTCGTTGTATTTTTTGTTGCCCAGACGAAAGATGTCGGGGCGTCCCTCGGCGTGAATGCGATGCACCTGGTAAAGCAGCTTGTTGATGCCCGCAATATCACGCTCGTTGGCTCTTCTAATGTTCATTGCTTTTCTCCTTTGTAGAGGAAGTGAAATTGATTTGAAATATCTCGTGTTATTCGCCAATACAATTCGCCGCGATGCGGCTCTACTTTTATGCCTCCCTCCGAGAGGGAGGTGGCATTTTCGCAAGAAAATGACGGAAGGAGCCTTCCGTGTACAAGAAAATCTGCTCGCCGTTTGAACTTGAGCTGCCTTAGTTGCGCGGGCTCCTCCCTACACCGCTATGCGGTGTTTTCCCTCCTCCCGGAGGAGGGCTTGAATGCATACCTGCAACACCGTTTTCCTCAAAAGATCACCCAAATACTTCTGCCGCCGCTACGATGCGTAGGATGTCCTCATCTACGCGGTCGCGCCCGTAGGCATCGAAGAAGCGGTCGCGGTAGGCATCGGTGTGCAAATTGAAAAACAGCGTCCACGCGCCCCAAAAGAGGTCTACGTGGCGGTCTCCCACGCCGCCGTTGCCAACATCGATAAAGGATCTGAACTCCCAACCGTTATACATGACATTTGGCAGACAATAGTCGCCGTGGAGCAGCGTGTTTTTCTCGAGCAGGTGCCCGTTTTTCTCCAATACAGACCACGCCTCCTCGGCAGATGCATAGCCCCAATTATCGGGGAAATGCGTGCTGTCATAGTTGCCGGTTCGATAGTTTTTCTCGGCGCGTGCGAGATATCCGGCGGTGTGATCGGGCACGGGACAGCCCTCTGTCGGGCACTCGTGAAGCAAGCGCAAGCGCTCCGCCAAGGTATCGCAAAGGCGCTTCGGTTCGCTTGTGTAAAACTCGTGGGTAAGGTCCTCACCCCTAACAGCCGCAGTCAGAAGCCAATCCTTGCCGCCCTCGCAAAAATAGTCAAGGACCTCTGTTCCCATTCCTCGGGAATGGAAAAAGCGTGTCATTTCCGCTTCGCGCGAGAGCGTTCCCGCCTCAGCGGATTTGAGATAGATGCCGCCATCTCTTTCTATGAAAAGCACACGCGCCTCGGGAGAACAACTGCTATCCCAAATCGGTGCGCCACAGAGGAGCGGTATCAGCCGCTCGGGAATATCGTTTGGAAGAATCGTCAATTTCGTTTTTTTCATACTGTTATCAAAATTACTTGGTTTGAGTGGGGGTGCCAAGGTGTGGCATCCCCACTGTTGTTATCATTCTTTTGCCTTAATAATGTTAATGGGCTTGATGTTGTGAATTGCCCAAACGGGTGCGAGTGCCGAGATCATTGTCAGAATAACGACCAGGGCAAGGTCGATCGCCGCCAAATACGGATAGAACTCGATGATTTCAAACAGGCGGATCTCAAGCTCCATGTGTGTTTGCATAGAGTTGAGCAGAATGGCATTTGCCGCCGCCGTAGCTCCCCAGATGCCAAAGCCGGAAAGCCCGATAATGAAGGCTCCAACTACCAAGGGCTGTGCCAAGAAGATCTTTGCAATTTGGCTCGTTTTGCCGCCGAGCGACTTGATGATACCAACCTGATATTTGTGTCTTTGAATAACATTTGAACCAAACGCGCCAAGGTAGATCACACAGATCGCCAAGAGGAATGCCTCGAACAGGCGGAACAAGTCGGAAAAGGTAATGATCAAACGGTAGAGCTTTGTTGCCATATTGTTTTCTACGTTTCTGACCACAAAATCACGTTCTGCCGCAATGCTATTGAGCACAGTTGCAGAGTGCACATCGTCAAAATAGAGAGCGTAAGGAGAGGTCATCAAGGGTCTTGCCGCCAAGAAGTCCTCTGTGCTGAGGAATACGCCCGTGTTATTATTGGTTTCTGTCAGCCTCGTAACCTTGAAAGAACGTTTTCCGAGTTCTACCTTATCGCGGGAATAAAAGGTAATGGTGATATCGGTGGGTGTAAAATCTCCTAAATTGCCCTTATTATATTTTGTACCTGCGATGCTGTTAAAAAGTGAAACGGGAAGAACTGCCTCTCCCTGAGCAATGTCCATCTGCATACTCGGGCCGTCGTAAATGCGCGGCGAGCTGAAGGGTTGATATACGCCGTTGCCGGCATCAAAGCTAAGACCGGCGGGAATTCCGAGCTCCAAAAAATCTGTGGAAGAGCTCATATCGGCTATGTAATCCTCGGAGAAGGTATAGCTGATGCCCAGCACAAGCTGTACGTACTCTGCAAAATACAAAAATTCATCCGAATCTCGCAGAGCCTCAAGACCGTCTTTATCGCCTTCGGCCTCCAAAGCATCCATACGCGCCTTTAGGTCATCGTATTTTTTGTGGTAGCCCGTTTCGATGATGGCATCGATAACGCCATACTTTTTGTCCATAGGAGAATGGTAAACGCCGATGATCGATTCATAATTTTCATAACGGGAAGGATTTCCGTGAAGAATGGAATCTGCCACGTAGTCGGTAATAATGATGCCGCGATTGGGGCAATCCAAGCTACCCGCCAGCACGCGGTTTTCAATGTCGTCACCAAAGAGATGCTTCAACAAATCGCGATCACATTGCAAAACGCCGTAGGTCTCGCCAATGTAGAATTTTTCCACGTTCTTCAAAGCATCAAATGACCTCTTAGCACCGGTGTTATCACTTATACCGGACAATGCAGGCAACGCATGATCGTACAAAATATGCATACGGTCGCCGTATTTGGTATTGCGGAAGGCTTCTAAATCCTCGGCATTGATATGGATAAGACTTGTTGTGTCCAGCATATTGGTGCCGCCGCTGATGGTTGCCTTTTGATAAGCCATAATAGGCTCATTGTTCGCGATCATCGCGTGCGAAAGAGACGTGTTGACGTTGTAGTTCAAGAAGGATTGGAAAACGGCAAAACAGGAAACGATAAGCGTTGCCGTAATAGCCGCCACCAAAAAGCGCATATACTTTCCCCTCATCATTGTTTTTGTGAGGAAAAGTGTCTTTTTGAGGGACATTCCCGCATTGCGGCGCGCATAAGGGCGACCGCGCAGCTCCATATTCTTTGAGTCGATCTTGTGGAAGCCGTCGTCGTTTTGCACGACCTTTTTTACCTCACCCGAACGGATGCCTTCCACCATTTCATCGATCTGCTTGCCGGAAAGCGTCTTGTTGTAAGGCAGAGTCAAGGTTCCCTCCTCGTTGATGTCGAACGCATTGGCGTAGCCGTCGCGGCGCACCTCGTCGCGAATGATCTGACCGTCGCGCAGCTCCAAAATGCGATCGGCATATGTCTCTGCATCGGGGATGTTGTGAGACACGATGATAACCAGCTTGGTTTTGGAAAACTCCTTGAGCAGATTCAAGATCTGACGCGAGTTGTCGGCATCGAGGTTGCCCGTAGGCTCGTCGCACAGGATGACCTCGGGGTTTTTAACAATGGCGCGCGCCATTGCAACACGTTGCTTTTGTCCGCCCGAGAGCTCGCGCGGATAACGGGAAGCATACTCCTCTAGTCCAACCTTTTTCAAGGCGTTAACGATCAGGTCACCGTGCTCGGCACTCTCCAGATCAAGCACCAGGGCAATATTTTCTTCAACCGTCAGCTCCTCGAGCAGATGGAAGTCTTGGAACACAAATCCGATGTGGCGGCAACGGTAATCATAAAAGTCGTATTTTGTGAACTTGGAAAGTCGTTCGTTTTCAAAAAAGATCTCTCCAAATTCAAAGCCGTCAAGACCGCCGAGCAGGTTGAGAAGTGTGGACTTGCCACTGCCGCTCTTACCCAGAACGAACACCATTCCATTATCGGGCAGGGTGAACGAAACGTGGTCGAGTGCTATGCAATTTGTACGATTTTTGCTTTTGTAAATTTTGGTTAGATCCTGTACTTTGATCATTGGTGCTTTTTCCTACCTTTCTCTTTGGTAAACAACGCAAAGGCTCAAAAGGTCTTGTTCCTCAAACAGTTTCGGCGCGGCGTGGGATGAGCTCGCACAGGCCGCTCGTTGGCGTGATGGAGATATGATCGGCTTCCTCGTGGACATCGGCGCTGATAATCTCCAATGTATAAGGCGTTCCTTTATAGTTGTACTGAATGGTATTCCCTGCCACCGTCAAGCACTTTGCGCGACTCGCCCAAAAGCGAAGCACGGGAGCAGTGATTTTGATGCGGTCGGGAAGGAATATCACCTCGCCACCGCTCCATTTGACTGCCAAGGAGTCCTCGCCGCGGCGCTCGACCGCAAAAGACGACGCATCGGCGTCAATTTGAATGCCGCTCTTGTAATTTTCGCCGTCATTCCAGAACAGAGCGTCGACAAGAGGCAAATTTTCATACACCGCATCGAATGTGGTGCATTTTTCAGTGATGTAATGCTCGGGCACGCGCTCGTCGAACAGATGCCACGAGCGAATAAAGATGCTCCGCTCGAAGCGGAAGAGATTTGCAGAAAAGCTTTGGCAATCGTACCAAACCGATTGCGCATCACTTCCTCTGTCCCAGTTGTCCAGAGCGACCACCGACGTAGCAGGCGTGCTCGGGTAAGTCTTTTTGAACCACGCGCCCGCGTCGCACATCTTCATTACTTGAACATTCTTTTGCTCTGTCAGTTTTTCGATCTGCATACGCAGCTGCGGCAAAAACTCGGTGTAGCCAAAGCTGTTCTCCTGACCGATCTGCGTCCAGGAAAATCCAAGATCCTCGTTTTGATAAAATGTTTTATAGAACCAATCCACGTTCTCGGGCGCGGCGCCGACAGAGCCAACGGGCTCCATTGTAAAGCAACCGCAGTGCAGGCGCGCATCCCACGCGTGGGTGAGGTATTTTTTGTTGTCATAGTTGTGAATGGGACAAGGCCCCAAAAGACGGAACACAGGAACATTCACCTGCTCTCCCTCGCTTTGCGCGGGGGTGAAGATATTGTTCTTGCAGGGATAGTATGCTTGATTGAAATATCCGCCGTGGAGCGTGTAGGCATCTGTGTTGGTCTGATCGCGGCAGATTGCGATAGCATCGACGTCGTAATGCTCTGCAAGATAGCGAACCGTGTGTGTGTCGATCAGCCAGCTTGCCACAGTGCGCGGATAATAACCGTAGACCTCTTTGAATTTTCGCATCGCCTCGTCGATGAGCATTTCGCGCTCCCGAGGGGTATAAGCCATTGAAAAGCCTGGAACGATATGCCAATCCCAACGCCAGCCGCGCTCGCTCTTGTAAGGGAGTCCGCAGGCAGAGGTCAGAGGCTCGACGATCTCGTACCAAATGCCAAGCTCGGTACGCTCGGTTCCCTTTTCGCGGAACAGTTCCGCATAGCGCGGATCACAAAGGACGTCGTATTGCAAAAGGAAGGTATTCTCAAAGCCAAATTCGTTGACCATTTCGAGTTCGGCACGCGTTGCGTTAAAGAGGATATTTTCGCTATCCTCCATACGCTGATCGATCTGCCGCGCAAAATTCATAATGCTTGCAATTTTCATAATAGGCGTCCTTTCTGAATTGATAAATGTTCGTCTCTTTGCGGGCGATTTGTGAATCGCCCCTACGGGGAAAACAACTTTTGTAGGGGTCGACGTCCTCGACGACCCGTTGTAAAAAGCACAAATAAATCAGACGGCGTGTCTTTCTCATGCGGTTTTCTTTTTTAACAATCAAAAATCCGTTTGTTCTCGGGGCGTCGAGGACGTCGCCCCCTACAAGGTTGGATTTGCCTCGTGAGACAAACGACACTTTCAACGTTTGATCAAAACTCCCGTAAGTGTCTGCGAAAAATGAATTTTGCCATCCATAAAGTCTTCAACATCCGCAATAGCTTGCTCTATAGTCTGCGGATGCCAATGGGTGTGACATTTAACCAAGCGCTTTCTGAACCGAGTTCGCTTTTCGTATTCTACAGAGAAAACAAATTCAATACCGTGTGGATCGGGAATATCTTCATCGGCGTAGAGCCAAAATTTGCCCGATGGAGATTTGCCACAAATAACGGGAACATCCCACGTAAACCCTTCATTTAATGCGAAACTATTGGTTAAAAGCAATTTGTACTTGTCTTTTAATTCATTGTAGATAAGTTCAATGTCATTCATAAATGTACCTCATATTATTTTCGCGAAAGACAAACGACACTCTCAACGTGGACCATAAAGTCAAAAGGTATATTTCAAACTTTCTCAGCTTCACAGCGTATGCGATAGAACTGCCTTACCCATTCAGGCAGCTTTTCCACATCATCTTTGATTTTTATAAGCGTTCGTTTACCAACTCTTCTATCCATGTAGGCAAATACGCGCAACAGATAATTATCCGATTGAAGAGCGGTTGAGATATTTGTCTTGAGATAAACGGTAATGGAATTGATGAAATCCGCCTCGCACAAAGTACAATTCGGCATCCATTTTTCTTTCGTGACCACAGCACTGGCTGCCATATAAGCATCTACAGCATCTTCATAATTCGCAGGTGGGCGTGAACCATCATCCATCTTTTTGTATTGCTCACTCATATCGTACATCTGGTGATATCGCTCCACCCACGAAAAGGCGACAATTTCGTTCTTGCAATAATTGATAGTCGCTCTGCCGTAAGCGTTGTGAACTTCGTGATAACAGGTATAAAAATACGAAATTTTCCCCTTGAGTGAATCGCAAAGTAAATCATTCATCTGCTTTTTTAGGTTGCTCCAAGATTTGAATCTACTTCCTTCGTCAGAAATCATAATTATCCTTTCGGTATGTTAACTTGTACTATTGTAAAATATTTTCGTAGGGCGGGGTTGTTTTCTCGTCAGACAAACGACACTCTCGACGTGGATCAAGAGTACAAAAGGTCTCAAAATGGGCTGAAAATGGGGGTTGTAATACCTTAAAGTCTCACTTTTGCGGAAATATGACCCCGTTCAACACATCAATGAGTTCTTGGGTTTGTTCTTTACTTGTTGTTTGTATTTCGCTTTTATGCCCGTTTGTAAAGATAAACAACACCTTATGAGTGTCCATTCCACCGTCCGAGTCTCCTTCTTGGAAGAAACTTTTCAGCTCTTTCAGTTCATCAAAACGGTATGTTTCTTTACACAGATTATATATGTTGATTTCTCGTTTTTCCGAGTCAACCACGACTTTCCCAAAGAATGTCGATGTAAAATGTGCAATGTTTGCTAACATGCAAAACGCATATACAACCCAAAACAAAGGAACATCTCTTAATTCTCCAAAAATGATGGGAAGCAAAATTCCTGCAAGAAATACCCCTGCGAAAATAACACAATTTGAAACATCAGGTTTTTTCTTGACCGTAATTTTGTTTTCATTTTGAATGATGTTTAATTTGCTTTTTTTCATGAAATCCCCTTTCGATATGTTATACCAAACAGATGTAAAATGTACTTTTGAGTATTGCTCAAAATCATCATTTGTCCCAACGCAAAATTGGGGCATTTTTTGATTTTGAACACCGATTTTGGTAGGGACCGGCGTCCTCGACGGTCCGCAACAACGGCCTTTATCTTTTCAACGGACCGTCCGGGAGGCCGGTCCCTACAAGGTTAAATTTTTCTCGTCAGACAAACGACACTCTCGACGTGGATCAAGAGTACAAAAGGTCTCAAAATGGTCGAAAAACAGGGGGTGTAATACTTTAAAGTCTCACCTTTTGCCTTTTTATTGAAACCGCTCTGTCAATTTTATTGCTTTATCACTTTTTGCCGGTCAATGATTTCACAGCCTATTTTGCTCAAATCATATTTTCTTTTGTCCGTGAGGGGTTGGCACAGTTTATATGACAACACCCTTTTGCCTTTTTGGTTGTAGAACAACATCCAAACCGTATAGCCGCCTCGGGTGGTTAGCCTTCTCAATTTGATTTTGTATTGACTTGGAGCAATTGTCAACTGCTTTTCTTTTCCTGAGAGCCCCTTTTTATACTTGATTTTATCAGTAAAAACAAGCAAATACTGCTGTTCCATACACAAGCAAGTTATAAAAAGAGAAAAGAAAAGCACAATTCCAATTACCGAATCAATCACGATGACAATGTCTTTCAAAATCAAGCCAAGCACCGCAAAAAGCAAAACAATGGCACAAAAAATAATTAACACAATTCGTGTTACTTTCATACTTTTCATAACCTTGGCATCGTTTTGCGGAACATCACTAAATAAAAGATTTTCCATATCATTACTCCTCTCTCGTCAGACAAACGACACTCTCGACATGGGTCAAGACTCCAAAAGGTCTCAAAATCGGTCAAAAATGGGGGGTGTAATACCTTAAAATCTCACTTTTCGCTTCTTTTTATGATTTCATTTGCTGTATATATGCGCAAATACTTCTTCTTCATAAGTGAAGCTTTTTTAGTTTCAAATTTTTGTTTGCTCGTTATTTTCAAATTCCAGGGTTGCAACAAGGAAAACATTTTTATTGAAAACTTTCGCGTGTCTTGCACAAAAACCATATTTCCTTGAATAATATCAAAAAATAGCTTGTTATCCACTCCATCAAGATGCGCATGCGTGAATCCTTGATTGATATCAACATAATCATCATCAAATCCAATCGTCAAATATTCATGAAATTTGATGACGCAAAAGTCTTTTGCGTCGTTTTCAATCTTGTCTTTCAAGCTGGGATTGATTTCAAAAACTGTTTTATAAATTTCGCTAAACTCCATAATTATCTCCTTGTGAGACACACGACGGACTCGACGTGGGTTAAGACTCCAAAAGGTATATTTTTGTGCCAAAAACGGGGGTGGAAACTACAAAAGGTATATTTTTACCGCGACTTAATCCGTAATTTGAGTACAACATAGTTTATTGAGCATAAAATCAAGAAGTTTTTTCTCTTCTCTTGGCAATTCTCTTTTGCCCTTGTTTTTAAAAAGACAAAACAATTCATCAAATCCCAAAATTAGAAAAACCAAAATGATAATAGGTGACAAAACAATACCACCAAGTACGTAACCAATCACTTCCATAACTTTTTCGAACTTAGTTTTATTTTCACCCTCATTCCAAGGAATGGTGATTATCTCCCCTTCTATAAGAGAGCCACCATATTCGTCTGCGGATATGCGAGCCTGATAGAAAACTTGACCACCGTGATTGCCGTCAATACGCAAATTAAATGCATTTTCGGATTGCTCAATTGGTAAACGTGCTTGTTTCGCTTCTTCTTGCATTCTTACACCAAAATTGCGTGGATCTAATCTGCTATGAAAGGCAAATGTGCGTTTTTTTCTCATATTGCTTTCTCCTTTTTGTTGATTGGTGAAGTTTTTGCTTCGCAAAAGGTCTCAAAACCTGTCAAAAATGGGGGTTGTGAAAGCAAAAGGTCTCACTTTTTACTCTTTTTCTTAAAATATTCGCCAGAACGGCAATCCTTTTCTCCAAAGAAACAGTTACTTAAATGGTTTTTATTGTATAGATAACGGTGAGAAAATTTAAAGATTTTGTTATCCTCACGGATTCCACACCCCATTCTATTTATGTAAACACAATACCCGCTCTTATCTTGCGTAGTGTAAATGTAAAAAGAAGCATCATCGTAATTACCAAAACGTTCTAAAGCCATTTCAAAACAATATGTTCCTGCATATAAAACAATATCGCCCTCCTTTTCCTTTTCACGAAGAAAGGATAAGACCGAGTAAAAGTCATTTAATTCGGTTAATTTTTGAATTGTTGTAAAAATATTATCCATACTTACTCCTTCCGCGTCAGACAAACGACGGACTCAACATGGGTCATAAGACCAAAAGGTATATTTTTGTGTCAAAAACGGGGGTTGTAAAGCCAAAAGGTATATTTTGCTCCCTCTCCGAAAGGTTGCTTACCTTAAAGTCTCATTTTATAAATGGATGACTATATATAACTCCTTTATTTCTTCCCAAGCCTTTTTGCCTTTTTCAGTCAACGAATATGGGTATTCACCATGTTCATTTTTCCAGCTATAATTTATAGAAATATAGCCTTCATCTAACATTTCTTCTAATAATTTTTCAACTTCTTGATGAGATATTTTGATTTCGGCAACCAACTCAAAATATTCCACTATTTGAGTAAATGCTTCGTCATCGTCAATTAAGCTATCTAAAATCATTTCTTTATTTGTCAATTTTCGTTCCCCCTTTATGAAAAAACTTTCGATATGTTATACCAAACAGCTGTAAATAAGAATTTCGAGTTTTGCTCAAAAATCACTTTTGTCTGTTAGATTTTGATTTAACAGTCGTAATAGAAGCAATCAACATTCTTCTGATCTTACCACACTTGTTTCGTAAAGATTTGAAAGTGAGCTCATCAATAATACCGCTCTTACACAAAACACTAAGCCAAGTTTCGGTTTCGTTTGCTTCCTTTTGGGCTATTTCGAGCTTATGAACAAAGTCAGCATTACTCTCGGCATATTTAGCTTCAGCAATATTCGCACTAATCGAAGATGCACTGCGAATAAGTTGCTTTGTATATTCAGGTCGCCCTTTTATTCTTGAGCATAATTCAGTAATCTCAACTGCAAATTCAATCGCGAGTTCGTGTGAGGTTTTTGCCATAAATACTCCTTTTGGTCCACCTACGGTGGAGTGATATAGACGGCGTTGCCGTCGTGATATAGCGCAACTTCGTCGCGCGTGATATGGAAAGCCGTTGGCTTTCGTGATATGCTTGGCTGCGCCAAGCGTGATATAGCCTCGCGTTGCTCGGCGTGATATGCTCGGCAAAGCCGAGCGTGGAACGCCATCGCCTTACGTCGCGCAAGCGACATATCACGCACCCGAAGGGTGCATATCACGAACGCGAAGCGTTCTATATCACGCGCCGTAAGGCGTTATATCACGTCGCTTTGTCTGACCGCGTCAGACAAACGACACTTTCCACGTGTCCTGTCCTCGGGAACATATCCACAGGCGTTACCTCTCCAATTTCGTATCCCAATTCTCTGAACAGCACGCAATCGCGGGCGAGGGTGTCGGGGTTGCAGGAGACGTAGACGATGCGCGCGAAGTTGCGCTTGGCGAGGTAGGTGATGAGCTCGGGCGTGCTTCCCTTGCGAGGGGGGTCCATAATGACGGTTGCTCCCGAGATATCGCCGTGGGCGGCCTCTGTTCGCTCCAACAGCTTTTCGGCGTTTGAAGCGTCACCGCAATAAAAATAGGCGTTTGTTATGTTGTTGCGCGCGGCATTCTCGGCAGCGCGTGTGACGGCTTCTTCGACGATCTCAATACCGATGACCTTCTCCGTCTCCTTTGCCATCGAAAGCCCGATGGTGCCAATGCCGCAGTAAAGGTCGAGGACGGTCTCTTTTCCTGTCAGTTTTGCGCGCTCGCGCGCGATGCCGTAAAGCAGCTCGCAGGCGTTGTGATTGACCTGATAAAATGCTCCCGCGGAGATGCGGAATGTCAGTCCGCACAAAACATCCTCGATATAATCGTGGCCGCCGATGCAGCGGTAGTCATCGCCAAGGACGACGTTGGTATTCTCGTGGTTGACATTGAGCATCACACTCTTGACAGAGGGGAAATACTCTGTCAATTCGCGTGCGAGGGTATCCTCGTTTTTGAGATGTTTGCCGTTGACAACGAGGCAAACCATCACCTCGCCCGTCTCGGCGCCCGTGCGCAGATAAATGTGGCGCAATTCGCCGCATCCGTTTTCTTCTTCGTAGGCGCGAATGCCGTTACGGTCGCAAAACGCGCAGATGTAGTTCACGATTTTGCCAAACACCTCGGGCTGAAGCGCGCAATCGGACATAGGCACGATGCGATGTGTACCCGTGGCATAAAAGCCCGCGACCATTCCCGCCTTGCCGTTAGCAACGGGATACTGCGCCTTGTTGCGGTAGCGTGTCAGTTCTCCCGTGTGGCGAAGCTCGCCCACTTTCACATCCGAAAGCCCCGCTTTGCGGAATGCATTTTCGACGTAGTCGCGCTTGAGGGCGGCTTCGTGCTCATACTGGATATGCTGATAAACGCACCCTCCGCATCCCGCGGCGGTGCAAACGCCCTCGGTTGCGCGAAGCGCAGAGGGCTCTATCATTCTTTCAATTTTTGCAATGAGATAACTTTTATTCACTTTGATGATACGCGCATCCAGCACATCATCGGTGACAGCATCGCGCACAAAAATGACCTTGCCGCGCGTGCCGTTCTTCTCTTCTGCGTGTGCCACGCCAAAGCCGAGATTGTTGATCTCCTCGATGCGGACACGCAAAATATCATTTTTTTGCATCAGACGTAGAACTCCTTGCCGGTCTCAAGGCAGAGGCACGCGAGTTTTGCACCGCAGTTGATGCGAATCACGCTGCCCTCTCGCTCGATCTTGCCGCTCTTGGTGGGCTCTCCGCCAACTACAACAATGGCATCCTCGATCTCTGGAGCGGTTGCGTCGGGCGCGAAAAAGTCCTCGGGCTCGTAGTCCTCAAGATCGGTATCCGGGTCGTAATTTGCAATGCCGCGACTCATCAGAATGTATGTTTTGCCCTTCACGTCTGCTTCTTCGTAAAGCGTCATTTCGGCAAGATAATCGAGCACACCCTCACGGGAGTCGGCATCGAGTGCACGGAAGCCGTCGAGAGTGGTTTGTCCGCCCTCGGCGACCCATGCGGTCATCTCGGAAATATAATTTGCATCGGGCGTGGTGCCACCCTTGAGCATCTTATCAAAGCCGTACAGCATACGTGCGGCAAGATAGTCGCGCTCGCCTGCTACTGCGTAGACGTTTGCGCGCATACTGATGTCCTCGATCAGCTCCATCGGCTCGTCGCCAAAATCAACGGTGTTGCCGAGAATGTAGAGCGTATCGCTATCGCTGATGAGAACGTTATCCATCAGCTCCTTGAATTTTTGATAGTTGCCGCAAATATCCGAAATTACGTAAGTCATCGCTTTTCTCCTTGATATCAAACAAATTCTGCGGGGTAGCTGTCAATAATATCCACCGCAATGGTTGCATCAGCCTCGTGAAGCATTTCGCGAATGCGCTCACACACGAGGTTTTCGGTATAAAAGTGTCCGCCTTGAACGAGGTTCATACCTCGCTCAGGGGCTTCGGTGAGTTGGTCGTGGCGAAGATCTCCCGTCAGATACGTATCCGCGCCTGCGGCTGCTGCCGCACCTGATTCACCTGCTCCGCCGCCGCCCAATACGGCTACGCGAGAGACAGGCTTGCCACCATCACTGATTTGTACGTATTTTGCACCCGTTGCCTCTTTGACAAGCGCGGCAAAATCCTTGAGCGACATTGGCTTGGGAAGATTGCCGATGCGACCAATCTCTTCGCCATCTTTGCCAAAGGGCGTAACGTCGCAAAGTCCGATGGCATTTGCGAGAACGTCGTTCACGCCGCCGCTCACCGCATCGAGACGGGTATGAAAGCTCATAGCCGAAACGCCCGACGTAAGCAGACGAATAACCTTATTGACCGTAACATCCCCCGGGCACACCGCTTTGATGGCATGGAAAATAAGGGGGTGATGCGATACGACAAGGTCGTACCCCTCTTTGATAGCGTGCTCTGCCACCGCGGCGGTAATATCAAGTGCAACCAGCACGCGGCGAACCTCTTTTGTGTCATCGGCAGAGACCATCAGGCCGTCATTATCCCAATCGCAAGAAAGAGCGCGCGGCATCTTCTCTTCCAAAAACGCGTAAAGTTCTCTTACTGTCATTTCAGTGTCTCCAATCTATCATTCAAAAATTTCAGGATGCGATCCTCGTCGCGTGTGTCCCTTGTTGCGGAAAGTGCCTTGCCGCGCCGTATCGCCTCCCAAACGCCGATCTCGTGCTCAACAAAGCCGCAAAGGTTCGGCGCGTTGTTTTGTATATTCAATCGACCGAGGAGAAGCTCCTCTTCGGTGTATTCTTCACTCTTGCCGCTATAACGTGCGGCAACGGTTTGGTAGTATCTATCCTCGTGCGTGATGGTCTCACCCACAATGTCAAAGCCGTTCTCAAGCAGCCAGCGGCGCAACAGATGCGCGCGCGTCATGGGTTGCAGGACCAGACCAATATTAGGATCTTTCACCCACGGCGCTTCGGAGAGGATTCGGATAATGAGCTCCCCACCCATTCCAAAGATCAGGATGTCGTCGGGATCAAAATTCTCGGCACCGTGAAGTCCGTCGGTGCAAAGAGTATCAATTCTTCGGGAAAGATGCGCGGCGGCAATATTGCGCCGTGCGCTCTCAATGGGTCCTTGGTTGATATCGCACGCGAGCGCGCGCGAAGAAATATTCTGCCCAACGAGATGGATGGGCAGGTATGCGTGGTCGGTTCCAACGTCGATCACAGCGCCGCCCTTCGTCAAATATGGGACAGCACTTAAAAGACGCTCCGACGGAGTGGGTATGATCTGCATAAGTTTCCTTTCAGACGGCTTTTTGTCATTTTTTGTGAAAAAAGGGTGCCGCACAAACAGTACGGCACCCCTGTGCCAATTATTCCTTTTCGGCGAGGAACTTGTTGATAGCCTCTACCAGAGCGTCGGCGTCGGTTCCGTGTACGGCGCAGGCATCCTCAATGGACTCACCGCGAGAAGCGGGACAGCCCAGACAATGCATACCGATAGCAAAAAAGAATTGCGCGGTCTCGCGATCGTAATCAAGAATATCGCCGATGATGGATTGCTTTGTAACTTTCATTTTGCAATCTCCTTTCTTTGTGGCTTTATTGTATATTTACGATATACATAGACTATTATAACCTATTTCTTTCCCCGTGTCAATGTCTCTGTCGGTATTTTTAGAAAAAAGCATAAAAAAATTGACTTTACCAAGTGCTCTCGTCTTGACAAAGACGAAAAAAACTGCTATAATTTATGTTGGAGTGATATGTCACATTGTGACTGAAAGGAGGTGTGCGTATGCGCCCAATACTGACAGACGTAGTTGCAAATGAGCGCCTTCGCTCTCGCCTTGGCGATGAGCTTTTGGCGGGCAAGCTTTCGCACGCCTATATTCTTTCAGGCGAACGCGGAATTGGAAAGCACACCTTAGCCCTCAATCTTGCGGCAGCTCTTGCCTGCGAGAGAGGAGGGGATGCATCCCTTCCCCTGCCCTGCCTTACCTGCTCCGCTTGCCGCAAAATCCTCGAGGGAAATTCCCCCGATGTGATCTATGTCAACCGCGGTGACAAAGCAACGCTTGGCGTTGATCCCATTCGCGAGCTGCGGCAGGATGTTTACATTCCGCCAAACGATCTTTCGGTAAAGATTTATATCATCGAGGAAGCGCACCTGATGACACCGCAGGCGCAAAATGCTTTTCTACTCACGCTTGAAGAGCCCCCCGCCTACGTGCTGTTCCTTCTGCTGTGCGAAAATCCATCTCTCCTTTTGGAGACCGTTCGCAGTCGCGCGCCCGTTTTGCGCCTTGAACCCATCGAAAAAGAGCTGATTTTGCAACACATCTGTAAAAAAGTGCCCGAAGCGAAACGGATGTGGGAGGATGACAGAGCCGCGCTTGAGGAGATCGCAGTTGCCGCCGACGGCAGTATTGGACGAGCCCTTGAATTGCTTGATCCCAAGCTCTACAAGCCTCTCTCCGAGCGCCGTGAGATCGCTCGCACCTTTGTTCGCTTATGTGCATCCCCCAAAAACACGGGGGAAACGATGCGCGTCCTGAACAGTCTGGGCGCACGCCGCGACGAATTGATCGAGCAACTGAGCACCATTCTTCTCTGCTTGCGCGATCTTTTACTCTCCAAACAAACAGAAAATGCACCGCTTTGCTTTTTCTCCGACCGTGAGGAGGCATCGACGTTGGCATATACTTTTACCACCCCTACGCTTCTCTCTCTGTGTGACAGTGTGAGTGAAGCAACAGATCGCTTGCGTGCAAACGCAAACGTGCGCCTGACCGTTACGGCTATGGCGCAAGAGTGCGATCTGCTCTGAGTGATACACGTTCCCCAACCTTGGGGAGAAAGGAAACAATATGGAAGACAATAACAAGACCGCCCCCGCGCAAAACGCACAAGGCAACCAAGCCTCGGGCGGTGAAAATAAAAACCGCCGTCGCAGAGGACATCGCGGCGGCAAGAAGCACCAGGAAAAGAAGCAACGCGCGGCGGCTGCCGCAGCGGCTGCCGCCGAAAACGCGCAAAAAGGCGAAGATGCCCCTCAAAAAAGCGAGAAAAACGCACCTACGGCATCAAAAAACGCTCCCGCAAAAGACAAAAAGAATGACAACAGAAACCGTTCGGGGCGCCATCAAAGGGATGCCAAAAAGCAGCCAGACCGCATCCAGCAAAAGGATGATATCTACGGCGATACCAAGGAAGAAAAAGAGCTTGCCGAATGGCGTGCAAAGATCGTGCTCAATTCCGCTGCAGCTACCGCCGCTCCCATCGAGAAGGAACCCGAAAAGAATGATGAACCTATGCCGCAGTTGAGCGACGAAGAGCTCTTTGCTTCTCCCGTAGCCACCTCTACCATTGCTTCCGACGAAAGTGAGGAAAAGGTCGAGGTCATCGGCATCCGTTTCCGCTCTGCGGGCAAGGTCTATTACTTTGATCCGCGCGGTCAAAAGATCAAAAAGGGCGAGTTTGCCATTGTCGAAACGGCAAGAGGACCCGAATTTGGCGAGGTCAGCCTCGAGAACACAATGGTCAACGTCAGTGAGACCGTTACCCCTCTGCGTCCTCTGATTCGCGTAGCTACTCCCGCCGATGTGGAGCACAACGCCGAGAACCGCGAAAAGGAAAAAAATGCCCTTGTCGTTTGTCAACAAAAGATCGAGGCGCATAAACTGGATATGAAGCTTATCGACGTGCAATACGCGTTCGATAACTCCAAGCTGCTCTTCTATTTCTCGTCCGAGGGCCGCGTCGACTTCCGCGAGCTTGTCAAGGATCTGGCATCGGTATTCCGCACACGCATTGAGCTGCGTCAGATCGGCATCCGTGATGAAGCCAAGATGCTTGGCGGTATCGGCTCTTGCGGCCGTATGCTGTGCTGCTCCACCTTCTTGCCCGATTTTGCACAGGTATCCATTAAAATGGCAAAAGAGCAAGGACTCTCGCTCAACTCGGCAAAAATTTCGGGTATGTGCGGCAGACTTATGTGCTGCTTGCACTTTGAATCCGAAACCTACGCCGAGGAGATCCGTCGCACGCCTGCTATCGATTCGCTCGTCAAAACCGAGGACGGCGTGGGAACGGTCATTTCCACCAATCCCTTGGCAGGCACGATCCGCGTTATTTTCAAGGATTCCCCCGACACGCCGCCCAAGCAATATCATCGCAGTGAGGTCACACCCCTGGGCAAAGCCCCCAAAAACGCCGAAAAAGCGGAAGAAAAGGAAGATTGATGCACTCTTTTTTTCGACAAAATCCCCGTTTTTTCGATTTCTAATATTTTTTTGAAAAAAATATCAAAAAACAGTTGCAAAAACAAAAAATTGTGATACAATATAAGTATCCCAAATATAACAGGAGGAAAATAGTATGGCATACAAGATCAGTGACGATTGCGTAGCATGCGGCGCTTGCGTTGAGGCTTGCCCTATGGGCTGCATCACCGAAGGTGACGGCAAGTATGAGATCGATGCAGATACCTGCGTATCTTGCGGTGCTTGTGCTGAGGCTTGCCCTGTTGGCGCTCCCCAGGAAGCATAATACATCTTTGCTACCTAAGAGCGAAGCGGGCGGTACTCTCTACCGTTCCTCTTCGCTCTTCCAATTCTCTAAAGGAGTCGGAGCATGACAGATCTTTCCACCTCCCCCCTCTTCGACATCCGTCTTGCCGATGATGAACGATTCGACACGGTGAACGAAGAGATCCGACTGATTCAAAAAAAGAACGGTTTGACGTTTGGGACCGACGCGTTCCTGCTCGCGGCATTTGTAAAATCTGCGCCAAAGGCGCACATGGTCGATCTTGGCAGCGGCACGGGCATCCTTCCCCTCTTGCTTTTGGCAAAGGGAAAGATCAAATGTGCTACCGCAGTTGAGGTTCAGCCTGCATTTGCAGAGTTGATCGCGCGAAATGCCGCAGTCAACAGCTTTTCCGATCACATCACACCTCTTTGTGCTGACGTGCGCGATGTGCGCCCCGAAAGTATCGGCGGCGAGGGCGGCTTGGTGATCTCCAATCCGCCCTATATGAAATGCACATCGGGCAAACGAAATGAGAGCGACGAAAAATACATAGCCCGCCACGAGGTTTGCGGAAACATTGCCGACTTTTGTGCGTGTGCCGCGCGACTTCTCAAGCACGGCGGAAAATTCGTATGCGTCTGGCGTCCGGACCGCCTGACCGATCTGCTCTGTGCAATGCACGACCACAGGCTCGAGCCCAAGCGAATGACGTTCGTTTATGCCGATGCCCAGAGCGAGCCTTGCAGTGTGCTGATCGAAGCCATAAAGGGCGGTGCTCCGTCGGTGCGCGTATCAAAGCCGCTCATCCTTTATGAAGCACGAAAAGAAGACGAAAAGGTGCGCCGCTTGACACCCTCGGCACAAAAGATATATGAGACTTGCAGCTTTGATGATTAAATTCCCCCATTGCTGCAAAAACTGAACATTGAACGCTATTAAATGAAAATAAATCAAACATAAAAGGAGAACAGAACCATGGAAAAGAAAACCATTGCAAAGTGGATCATCGCATCCGTAGCCGTTACCGCAGTTGCCGCTTTTGTTGCAGGCGTAGCTTTTGAGCTCAGAGCAATCAGAAAGCTGACAGTTGACATCGACAACGACGAAGAGCCCCAAGCAGATGACCTCATTGAAGAGGCAGCAGAAGAGGTTGTTGAAGAAGCTTAATAACAGCAAAGGGTAAGCAAAAAGAGAACCGCCAAGGTTCTCTTTTTGCCTGTTGGAGAAATGGAACATATCAAACGAATTTTAAGTTATACGCGCAGAGCTTTGGATGATTATGGAATGATCCGTCCGGGTGATAAGATCGCTGTGGGGGTTTCCGCCGGAAAGGATTCGCTCACGCTTTTGTGCGCCATGGCGGAGCTTCGCCGCTTTTATCCCGTTCCTTTTGAGCTGATTGCCATCACCGTGGATATGGGTTTTGAGGGTGGAATGGATTTTGCCCCCATCCAAAAGCTGTGCGACGAGTTGAACGTTCCCTATCACATCACCAAGACCGAGATTGCAAAAATCATTTTTGACATTCGTCAGGAGAAATCGCCTTGCTCTCTTTGCGCCAAGATGCGCCGCGGTGCGCTCCATCGCGCAGCAAAGGATCTCGGATGCAACGTGGTAGCGCTCGGACATCATTTTGACGATGCCGTGGAGACCTTTATGCTCAATCTCTTTTTTGAGGGACGTTTGGGATGCTTCTCGCCTGTGACATACTTATCGCGAATGGACATCACACTCATTCGCCCAATGATCTATATGCCCGAAAAAGAGGTACGTTACTTTGCAAACAAGGTGGACTTGCCTGTAATCAAATCTCCCTGCCCTGCCGACGGAAACACGCAGCGCGAGGAGATGAAGCAGCTCCTCGCAAAGCTTGACCGCGAGCACAACGGCTTGCGCTATCGCATCTTCGGAGCGATGCAACGCGGCGAGATCGACGGTTTTAAGCTCACCCCCGGCATGCAAGGCATTAAGGCGTATGAGGAAGAGGACGGCGAGTGACGCTGCTCAAACTTTTCGCGCACCGTTAGCAAGTTTTTGATGAAACTTTTTTCAAAAAGTTTCCGCCATCAAGGGCGCGCAGCCCTTGTCGCCTCGCGCACGGGGCGAAACAAAGCCTCGGCGTTTCTTTTTAATAGGTTTTTCTTTGCGCCTCCACTTTGCAAAGAAAAACCGACTATGGAGTTTATGAAAACAAACACGTCGTTCGCACTCAAAAAACTGTTAGCCACTTTTTCTTTTGGCATCGTAGGCGCAAAAGAAAAAGTTAGCAAAAAGAAAAACGCCGCAAACGGAGGGCGCTGCCCCTCCACCCCGCCACCTTTTGAAAAAGGTGGACGAAAACTTTTCTAACAAAGACACTAAAACTTTTAAGAGAGGAACCAAAATGAACTTTCTACCACTCTCTCGCGCGGATATGGTGGCGCGCAGCTGGGATAAACCTGATTTTGTTTACGTTACGGGTGACGCTTATGTCGATCATCCGTCCTTTGGCGTTGCCATCATCTCTCGCGTCCTCGAAGCCGCGGGCTATCGCGTTGCTATCCTCTCGCAACCCGATTACAAAAGCTGTGACGCCTTTCGCGAATACGGCCGTCCGCGCCTCGGTTTTCTTGTAACGTCCGGCAATATCGACAGTATGGTGGCACATTACACCGCCTCTAAAAAACGCCGCAGCTTTGACTATTACTCCCCCGGCGGCGAGATGGGAAAACGCCCCGACCGCGCTGTCATCGTCTACTCCAACCGCATCCGCGAAGCGTACGGCGACGTGCCGATCATCATTGGCGGTCTTGAAGCCTCTCTCCGTCGCTTTGCCCACTACGACTATTGGGATAACAAGGTGCGCCGCTCGGTTCTTGTGGATAGTACCGCCGATATTCTCACATACGGTATGGGGGAAAATATCCTTTTGCGCATCGCGGAGCTACTCTCCCGCGGTGTGCCGATCAAAAAGATCCGCGACGTGCGGGGAACCGTTTACCTTTGCAAACCCGAGGATGCTGTCCACTACGACGTGGCCGCAACCTTTGATTATAACGAACTCAAAAACGACAAACGCAAGTACGCCGAGGCTTTTGGCGTGCAATACAAAAATCAAGATGCCATCAACGGTCGCGCAATTTGCGAGCTTTACGACGGCAAGATGTTGGTACAAAATCCGCCGATGCCCCCTCTTGAACGTTCCGAGCTCGATCGCGTGTATGCCCTGCCATATATGCGCGATTATCATCCTACGTACAAGGAAAAAGGCGGTGTGCCCGGCATCGAAGAGGTCAAATTCTCGATTACGCACAACCGCGGTTGCTTTGGTGGATGCAACTTCTGCGCCCTCGCCTTCCATCAAGGCAGAACCGTTCGCTCGCGCAGTGTGCAGAGTGTCATTGAGGAAGCAAGAAAGATCACCGCGCTCCCCGATTTTAAGGGCTACATCCACGACGTTGGCGGCCCGACTGCCAATTTCCGCTACCCCGCCTGCAAAAAACAGCTCAAGGACGGCGTTTGTGCAACACGCAAATGTCTTGCTCCCAAGCCCTGCCCCAATCTTGAGGTCGACCACACCGAATATCAACACCTGATCGAAGAGATCGAGGCTCTGCCGCGCATCAAAAAGGTGTTCATTCGCAGCGGCATCCGCTTTGACTACCTGCTCGAGGATAAAAACGATGCGTTCTTCCGCAAGCTTGTCAAAGATAACGTCAGCGGTCAGCTCAAGGTCGCGCCCGAGCATTGCTCGTCGGCGGTGCTTTCCTGTATGGGAAAACCCAATTTTGAGGTCTATGAAAAGTTCCGCAAGAAGTTTTTCGACATCACCCACGAGATTGGAAAAGAGCAATATCTTGTTCCCTATCTGATGTCCAGCCACCCGGGCTCAACGCTGAATGATGCCATTGAGCTTGCCGTTTGCCTGAAGAAGAACGGCTACGCTCCCGAGCAGGTGCAGGACTACTACCCCACCCCGGGAACGGCGTCGACGGTGATGTATTACACGGGCATCAATCCCTTGACGATGAAGCCTGTTTACGTTGCCACCGACTACCACGAAAAGCAACTGCAACGTGCGCTGTTGCAATACAACCGCCCGCAAAATGCTGACCTTGTGCGCGAAGCGCTGACAAAAGCAGGACGCACCGACCTCATCGGTCACACGCCCGATTGTCTTGTTCGCCCCGCGAACACGCACGCTCCAAAGAGAGATAGTGGCAAAAAGCCAAACGCACCACAAAGAGACAGCAAAAAAGCACCCCAAAAAGACGCAAAAGGCGCAAAAGGTGCCACACGTGGTGCAAAAAGCGGCACACGTTCTACCAACAAGCCGACAACCAAAAAAAGCGGACAGGCAAAGAGAAAGAGATAACAAAAAGGTTTTACCGATCCTGCGATTGGTAAAACCTTTTATTTTTTGTTCTCTTCTCTGCCAAGCAAATAGTCGATGGAAACATCAAAATAGTCTGCTAATTTTATCAGCGTTTCGTAATCTGCCTCGCGCTCCATTGTTTCGTAGCGAGAGATGGTATTTTGATTCATATTTAGGTCAAGCGCCAATTTAAGCTGTGATATCTTCTTCTTTTTTCGCAATTCTTTGAGCCGAAATTCCATTTTTTCTCCTTTTTTCTCAAAATCCTCTTGACATTATTATACCATTATGGTATAATTATAATATCCCGTTTTGGTATATTGCAAAAAAGTGGGAATGAAAAAGAAGGAACACTCGAAGTAAAAAAGTATATCACATTATCTACCAATAACTTTTTGTTATCCCCAATTAAATAAAACGCTTTCAAACATTGACACTTGCTATGTGATATGCTACACTGTATGTGCATCGGCTCTCGGTAATCACTCAATTCCCCAAAAAATAATTTTGTGTTTTTTCGGTGTTTGAGTGATATTCACATCACATTTCTTGTTTATTAAGGTAGAGGTCCAAAAACAAAAAACAACAGAAAAGGAGAAAACGAAAATGAAAAAAACATTCAAAATTGCTACCTTACTTTGCTTGGTGATCAGTATCTTACTGATATTTGCGGCGTGTGACAAGACACCTCATAGTACACCCGCTGTAACTACTCCCGAGCAAACCACTCCGGAACCGACTACTCCTCCCCACGTACATACCGAGGAAGTGATTCCTGCGGTAGCCCCTTCCTGCACAGAAACCGGCCTTGCCGAGGGCAAAAAGTGCTCTGCTTGCGGCAAAATCCTTGTGCCTCAAGAAGAGATTGCTGCAACAGGTCACTCTTTTGGAGAATGGGTTGAAACCAAAGCCCCCACAATTAAGGAGGAAGGCGAACAGACTCGTTCTTGTTCAAACTGCGAGGAAACAGAAACATCTTCAATTTCCAAGCTCGACGACCCCGACAAGCCCGAGGGCGCGGTTTTCGTTGAGTCGGTAAATGGCAAAAATGCCGCAGATCTGCTCGAGCAATTCGTAAGCGATTCTGCAGCTGCCGAGAGCTATGATTTTTCTGCCACGAGGGAAAACACCGAGGATGGGGTTACAACCACCGAATCTGTTTGCTTCAAAATTTATGACGGCAATCTTTATCTCTCGATGCAAACCGCCGAGACGACTGCTGATATCTGGTTTGTTGACGGAATGTGCTACACAAACATGGGCGGTCAAAAATTCAGAAAGCCTGCCGAAAGCATTGAAGAAATTTGGGGAGAAGATTTCATTTCCTCTTTCCAAAAAGAAGCATTGCCCAAGTTTTCGGATGAAAAATTGGAGAATGCCGCCAATGCTAACATTTATCTGTTAGACGGCGTTTACATCGTAACACTCCACACAACTGATGACGAAACCGGTGAGGATGAAACGGAACGTTACTATTTCAACAACACAGGAGAATTGATCCGCATAGAAGGCCTTAGTGAAACAGAGCATGCGACCTTTATCTTTAACAGCTACAACAAGCCCGTAGAAATTGCGCCCCCCGCTGATGCCGACGACTATATTTTGCCCGGCAACAATAACTCCAATGTTCCCGAAGGTGCCGTTCCCGTGGATACGCTCAACGGTATGACTTGCAGAGACCTGCTTAACAAGTTCCTTGAGGAATATCCTAAATGCACTACCTTTGATATTGAAGTGCTAACACAGCAATATATTGATGACGAGATCATCAACTTTGTTACGGCAGTTAAGCTGGGCGAGAATGCTTTGTATTTTTTGATGGAAACAGACTCCGAAATGATGGAAATGTGGGTAATCGGTTCGACTGCTTATATAAATGTTGACGGTCAAAAAATCAAGCAAGAGAATGGCGATGCAGAGGATGCTTTTGACCTCTCCTCCTTTGAAACAATCATCAACTCCATTATTCGCGAAATGCCCGATGAATATTACTCCTTTGTTGACAACGCACAGCTTTACTATTATGAGGAATGCTATTTCTTTATCATCTCGATGGAGGTTGATGGCGAATTCTTTAGCGAAACTGTCATTTTTGACGAGAACGGAAAGGTTGTTTCCATAATTGACCAAACCAATGAGACCTATGTAATGTATACCATTAACAGCTACGGCGAGCCCGTTGAAATTCTGCCGCCCGAGGATGCGGATGAATACATCACTGCTGATGAAATTCCCGATGACACAGTCACCCCTGAGCTCCCCAAAACAGAGGATGAAATCTACGCGCTTTACGTTGATCTCTGCACAACTCTGCAAAATGCCGAGGCGTATGACGTGTTTTGTGATCTTGGAGAAGACTTCTGGATGAATTATTGCTTGTCCGGTGAAGATAAATACGTTTGGATCGTGCAAGGCGATCTTGATATGGAACAATGGTTGATTGACGGCAAGGGCTACAGTGCCATTGACGGCACCACTTACGAGGTTGATGCAGATGAAGAGTTCCTATCGGCTTTCTCTATGGTAGAGCAGCTTCTGCCGATTTACCTTGCGAAAAAAGAAGAGATCTCTGATCTGCGTTGCACCTACGATGACTTCTTTGGCGAACTTATCGTTATCTTTACCGTGGTGGGCGAAGAAGGAGCCGAAACACAATACCAATATGCTCTTTGCGATGACCCCGATTACGCTTACATTGAGGTGAACATTACCGAAGTGCAAGACGGCGAAGTCATCCTAGAGGGATCCTTCTACTTCAATTATATCGATGACCCCGAATTTGAAATTACTCTCTATTAAATAGTATTACAACACAAACAAAAAGGTTTTACCGATCTTCGTGATTGGTAAAACCTTTTATTTTTTATTCTCTTCTCTGCCGAGAAGATAGTCGATGGAAACACCAAAATAGTCCGCTAATTTGATTAGCGTTTCATAGTCCGCCTCGCGTTCCATCGTTTCATAACGAGAGATGGTATTTTGGTTCATATTTAAGTCAAGAGCCAATTTAAGCTGCGATATTTTCTTCTTTTTTCGCAATTCTTTGAGCCGAAATTCCATTTTTTCTCCTTTTTTTCAAAAATCCTTGACATTATTATACCATTATGGTATAATTCTAATATTCCAATTTGGGATATTAGAAAGGGCGAATTTTATTTTAGGAGGATGAGAGAATGAATCGTAAAGCAAAAGTTTTGATATGGATTGTTGGTGTAGCTTTTACTATATTTTTGATTTTTAATATAGTAGGGGATGCGCTATCTTCAGGCAATGATGAACCCTTTTACTCAATCATCGGCTCTTTGTTGAGCAAAATTGGAATTGACCTTGAAATTTTTGAAGAACCTCTTTACTACGTAAATTACGATGCAAACGGTGGTACGGGTAATACAAACACTACTATACATCGCATCAACCAACCCCAAAATTTAGCCAAAAATAAGTTTACCAAACCGGGATACGACTTTGTGGGATGGGAATTGGAAACAGAAAGCGGTGTTTCCCATTTTTCTGATGAACAGTCTGTAAAGAATCTTGCTGCTGAAGGTCAAACTATCACGCTTAAAGCAATGTGGGAACTTCACACATATAAAATCAAGTATCATCTTAATGGTGGAACTTATATAAAAGGAAACAACTACCCCGCAAAATATACTATTGAAAACAATGTAACCATTCCCCAAGTGGAGTATGATATTGATCCGGAATCTAATCTTTTTTTGGGCTGGTATGAGGACAATGCATACACAATTCCATTTGAAAACAATTTGCTTACAAACCCAAGAGAGCTGAATTTGTATGCAAAATGGAAAACAAAACCTTACGGATCAATTGATGCTATCCCTTTCAAATTAGAAAGTGGTTCCAACACTATTGATTTGGCAAGAGAGGCAGATACTAATTTCCTAAATCATGATGCGGCGCGCAATAGTATCACTATAACAAATACTGTTTGTGAAGTTTTTTTGATTGGCACTGCTCGAAAAACATTCACTAATCTGTACATTGAATTACTTGATTTTAGTGAAGGTCAAGAATTAGTTATACATCTCGAAGACTTTAATTTTGTAACCAACGAAAAATCCGCCTTTGTTCTTACCAATTGTGGAAATATAAGACTCACAATTGTCACAAAAGGTAATTCTTCTATTACAACATCTATCGCAGGCGGCAATGTTATTGATATAGGCAAATCCTCGTTAGAAATTAAAGGTACTGGAAACTTGGATATCAGAGCAGGAAACGGAATAGATGGAAGTACCCCTACATATGGAACAATCGGCCCTGACGGAGAATCCGGTGCAAACGGAACGAACGGCACAAATGGCGGTCACGCTATTATTGCAGAAGCGGTTGCCATAATTGGAGACATATCGTGCGAAATAACAGGTGGCAATGGCGGTAATGGCGGTAGTGGCGCAAATGGAATTAACGGAGACGGAACCTATTGGATCTATTACAGAGACGACGGCGGCGAATTGGGTTACAATACTGCTCCCCCTTTCAATTATAATTCATCTTGGACCGGCAAAAATCAACATGCCGGTCAAGAAAATCGTGCCCTCAACGGAAGTTGTGGTGGTCATGGTGCAAATGGTGGCAATGGTGGATTTGCAATAAAAGCCGAAGCAATCAGTCTTCTCTCAAACGGAACAATCAAAATTACCGGCGGATCCGGTGGCCACGGAGGCAATGGCGGTAATGGTGGTTATGGCGGTAATGGCGGCGAAGGAAATGGTGCACGCGAATATCGCGTGGATGTTCTAAATGGCGGCAAAGGCGGCAATGGTGGCCATGGCGGTAACGGTGGTAATGGCGGTGCAGCAGGAAATGCAACATCGTGTGAAATTCAGCAATCGACAAATTACAATGTTACTAACGGGCAACAAGGTAACGGCGGTAATGGCGGTAATGGCGGTAATGGCGGCAATGGCGGCAATGGCGGCTATTACGAAACTTCTATTTGGGCAGGTTGGGGAGCTCAATCTGCCGTCGCAAATGGCGGCGATAAAGGCACTGGTGGTAAGGGCGGCAATGGCGGCAATGGCATTAAAAACGGCACCGTAGGTACAAATGGAACAAACGGAACTCCCGGACTGCGCGGACATTACAAAAACCAAGCTCCTTTAGGTGTTGCAAACGGAGAGTGGTATGGATTTCACGGTGAGTAATACTTGCATCGAACTCCAACTAACAATTATATTATTCCAATGCTAATTTCAGGGGCAACAAACAAATCGTTTGTCGCCCCTTTTCATCAAAACGTAGCAGAAAAGCCACTCTCTTGAGTGGCTTTTTCTTATCTTTTCAATTTACTTCCCTGCTCTATTTCTCGCGGCAGTCAGCGTATTTTTGAGCAGCATTGTGATAGTCATCGGTCCTACTCCGCCGGGTACGGGGGTGATGGCAGAGGCGATGGGCTCGACCGATGCGAAGTCGACGTCGCCCGTCAGCTTGCCGTCCTCGCGGCGGTTCATGCCAACGTCGATGACGACCGCTCCGGGCTTGACCATATCGGCTGTGACAAAATCGGCTTTGCCGATGGCAACCACCAAAATATCCGCCTGGCGTGTGACTTCCGCGAGGTTCTTTGTGCGGCTGTGGCACACGGTGACCGTTCCGTTTGCGTGGAGCAGCAGCATTGCCATAGGCTTGCCAACAATGTTGGAGCGCCCAATGACCACGCACTGTTTGCCTGCGATCTCGACACCCGTGCGCTCGAGGAGCGCCATAACGCCTGCGGGGGTGCAGGGCAAAAAGCTATAATCGCCGATCATAATTTTGCCAACGTTGTAGGGGTGGAAAGCATCCACGTCCTTTTCGGGGTTGATGCGAAGGAGTACCTCATTTTCATCAAGATGCTTGGGCAGAGGGAGTTGGACAAGGATACCGTGAATTTCATTGTCGCGGTTCAAGGAATCGACAAGCGCGTTCAGCTCCATTTGTGTAATACAGTAGGGCAACTCATATACGCGGGAGTAAAATCCGACCTCCTCGCAAGCCTTCTTTTTATTTCTGACGTAGACCTGCGATGCGGGATTTTCACCCACGATAATAACCGCAAGGCCTGGCAAAAAGCCGTTTTCTTTTTCAAATTGTACCGTCTCGGCCTTGATCTCCTCACGGATCTGTGCCGAGATCAGTTTGCCGTCAATTCTCGTTGCCATCTTTTGTTTCCTCCTGTGTAGAGTTGTTCTCGTCCGATTGTTTTTTGAACAGATTCTTTATTTTTTGTACCATCTGTTGCCAGATTCTCACAATCGAATCAAGCGGTTTTTGCGTTTTATTCTTTGTTTCTGTCATGTCGTTTGTTTGTTCTGCAGTATCGGTTTCGGCGGAAACAGTTTCCTCCGGTTTTTCCTCTGTTGCAGACTCGGCGAGCTCTGCCTCTACCTTCTTTGCGGCCTCGTATGCGGCATCCTCAATAACGAGCAGGGGGGCGCGCTTGCGTGTCAGGATGCTCAAAACGAGCAATGCCGTACCTGCTCCTACAAAGCAGAGCAATCCCAGCAGCTGCGAAATGCGCACTGCTGTGCCGGGAACGTAAAGGCTATCGGTGCGGAAGCCCTCGATGAACATACGGCCAAAGCCGTACCACGTAAAGTAGAATAGCGCGATCTGCCCGTGGAATCTCTTGTGCTTATAAATGAGGTTGGCAACCACAAAGCCAAGAATGTTCCACACGCTCTCATAGAGGAACGTGGGGTGATAGAAGGTCGTGTACCCATACTCTTGAAGCCCCATACGGAAAACGTCAAAGATCGTTCCCTTATCCGAGGTCAGGACGAACTCCCAGTTGAAAAAGAAGAAGCGTGTGGTCTCACCGATCTCATAGCCGTATGCCTCGCCGTTGAAAAAGTTGCCCCAACGTCCCATCGCTTGCGCGATCATAACACCGGGGGCTGCCATATCGAACAGCTTACGCCAGGAGATCTTTTTGAAATAACACATAATGACAATGCCAAGGCATCCGCCAATGATACCGCCATAAATGCCAAGACCGCCATTCCAAATAGCAATGGCCTCGCCAAAGGTTTCGTATTGGTCGAGCGTCGTCAGGACGTAATAGGCGCGCGCGCCAATGACGCCGAGAATGACCGTGAGAAGTCCGATATCGATGATGTCATCGGAAATGACGTGCTCGCTTTTTTTGCCGCGGAAAATGACGTACGCCGCAGCGGCAATGATGCCGAGCGTAATGATCAATCCGTACCAACGCACCTCGAGCTTGCCAAAGAGCGTGAAAGCAATTTTGTTCAGTTCCATTTCCCCAATGCCAAGACCGGGGAAAGAGACGATGGTTTTATCGAACATAGTTTTATCCTTTCCGTCCGTGTCGCCTTACAGAGGGCGGACAACAGACATTGCAAAGTACTCGGGCTGATAGAGCGTGTGCAAAAGCGCTTCGAGCTCTTCCTTTTTGATCGATTGAAGCACCGTGGGAACCTCAAACAGTTCCGATCCGTCAAACACGAAAGACAGAAGCCTGTTTGCGATCTCGTCGGTGGAATCATAAGCGCGGATCTCGTCGGCGTACATGACGCGGCGGCAACGCTCAAAATCTTCCTCTGAAAGTCCCTTTTGCTTGACATCTTCCAAATAATCGATCAGGGCATCGTATACCGCTTCGGGGTTATCCGAATCTCCCGAAATGCAGTTGAATGCAAAATGCTCGGTGGAAGAATAGCCGTGTGAGAACGAGGGGGATATCAGCCCCTCTTCGAACAGCTTCGCATAGAACGGGCCTGCTTGCGAGAACAAGATCTCGTTGAGCAGGGTGATACAGAGGTCACGGCGCAAACGCTCCTTGGATTCTTTGGGGATCACGTTATCCTTGATGCCAATGTTGAAGATGGGCTTTGCCACCTGCATTTTGGCTTCTGCTCGCGCGCAACGCACGCCATCGGGCTCTTGGGGATAGATGCGGCGCACGGGCTCTTTTTCTTCACGTGTGGTGGGTAAAACGCGGTCAGCAACGGCCACAACAGCTTCGGGTGTGACGTTTCCGCACACCACAAGCGCCATATTGTCAAGGCGATAGAAGGCGTCATAGCACTGATAGAGCAGCTTTGGTGTGATCTTTTGAATGGATTTGACCGTACCGCCAATGCTGACGCGAACGGGGTTTTTGTGATAGAGGGATGCAAGCAAGTTCAGGTACGCTTGCTCCCATGGGCTATCCTCATCCTCGCGGATCTCCTCGGCAATAATGCCCCTCTCGCGCCTTACCGATTCGGCGGTAAAGTGCGGTTGCGTAACAAAAGTCAAAAGCTCCTCAAGGGCTTCTTCTACGTTTTCGGTACAGCCAAAAAGGTATGCCGTTTTGTTGTAGTCGGTGTAGGCGTTGGAATCTGCCCCAAGTGCCGAAAAGCGGGAAAAGGTATCGGTGCCGTCGGGGGCTTCAAAGAGCTTGTGCTCAAGAAAGTGAGCGATGCCGTCCGGGACCTTTACAGGCTTCCCTTCCCCTTGCGCAAAGGTGGTATCGAGAGAGCCGTATTTGGCGGCAAACAGCGCATACGTGCCCGACATTTGTTTTGGGAACACATAAATGGGCAATCCGCTTGCGTGCTCGATATAGGTGTATTTTTCGCGCAATAGCGCGGACGTGTATTCAATTTTCTTCATCGCTTCTCTCCTCTCCCGTGGCCGTTGGATGCAGGACAAAAACGGTATCGATTCTCATTTTTTGTGCTACGCGGACAACATCCCCGCGTTTCAAGGATGCGATACGGGCGCTCCCCTCCTCGGGAGAGATCGAAACACCTGCCAGGGCGCGTCCGAGATAGTAGACCTCCATAGCCGAGGGGCTATCGGAGAGCTGACGGTAGGCGTTCGCCATCGATTTTTGTGCCGCCTGCCACTCGGCGTCGCTGATGTCGCCTGCTGCCATAGCGGCAATCTGTCGGCGGATCTCGGCTTCGGCCTCTTCGCGGCGGTCGTCCTCAAGGCTACAGCAGATCGTCAGAGCCGCCTTGTAAGCATTGTAAGCGGAAAAACAGGAATAGCAAAGCCCCAATTTTTCACGCACGTTGATAAACAGCTTGGAAACGGGAGAGGACGAACCCAACAGCTCGTTATAAAGAGCAACGGCAAAAAAGTCCTCATCCTGCACGGCGGCAGAGGTACGCAAACCGATCACCAAAGCACTTTGATGAACAGGCAGATCCTCGCAGATCCTCTGCTCACCCTCACGACGTTGGATACTGGCAACATCGGTGAGCGGAATGGCGGTAGAGTTTCTTTCTATCGTTTCCACATTGATCTCTTTGACGCCAAGTCCCTTTGCAAGAGCGGCAACAACGCTATCGGTATCTGCCGCGCCAACGTAAAAGGCGTGCAGGGAAAGATCTTGATAAAGCGATCTCCAATATGCGGTCAGCTCCTCAGGCGTGACTGCCATCACCTCTTCCTCTGTTCCGTAAAGAGGCGTGCCACAGGGCTCATTTGCAAACATCAGCTTGCGCAGACGGTCCATTGCATAGCTTTGGGGATGGTTCTTTTTGGCGCGAATGGCATCGCGTTGGAGCTGCTTTTCACTCTCAACGTAGTGAGAAAGGAGCAGTCCGTTCTCGTCCAAAGCGGGCGAGAAGAACACCTCTCGCATGATCTCTACAACGTCACCAAGGAGCGTTTCGCGCTCGGGGATATCGTCAGGGAGATATTCCTTGCCCAAAATGTTGGCGCAAAGGCCGAACACCTGCGCGTCTCCGCGATAGAAGTTCCGCACCGAAAGCTCCGTGCCAAACAAATAATCGAGGCGACGGTTGAGTGCGGAAATATCGGAATAGTTCTTTGTTCCGCGCAAGAGCACGGACAAAAGAAGCGAGGTCATATAGGGTTTTTGCCCTGCGATCGGCAAAACCGCCGAAAGTGAGAGCATTTCGGTTTTGAATTTTTCTGTTTGACAGAGCCGCAACGAGAGGTTTTGGCTCAGTCGCAATTCAAGTGGGATCATATCCTTTTCCTTTGTGTGGAATTTGGCACTTTTTTCAATATCTCTTTGTGCCATCGGGTTCGGGCGTGTTGGAAAAATCCGGCTCGGGCATCGCGGTGGTCGTTTCTGCCGTGGTCGTTTCTGCCGCAGTCGTCTCCGCAGGAGTAGTCTCTTCGGGAGTCGTCAGCGTGGGCGCGGCATCCGTGGTGTTTTTTTCTTCACTTTGCTCGGGTGGGGAAAACATACAGGATGCGAGCATCAAGCACAACACAAGAGCCAACACAGCTGCCCAAAGCTTGCAGATGCAACGCATCAGGCCTCCAGCGAGCGCAGATACTTGATGCAACGCTCTACCTCTTTGATGCCCGTGGGATCGAGCGTTTCGCTCTCAACCACCATCTCAAGACCGTGAGCAATGGCGTACTCGCGAACAGCGGCAACGGGAGCAGTTCCCTCGCCAAGTGCTTTGCCTTGTCCGTTTGCAAGACCGTCCTTGAGGTGAATGACGCTGACGCGGTCGCCAAGACGCTCGAGAAGCGCGATGGGATCTTTTCCTGCAGCGTATGCCCAGAAGGTATCGATCTCAAACTTGATATTGGTTTTTTTCTCAAGCTCTGCGTGAGGGATCTGACCGAATTTATTGGGAAGGAACTCGTCCTTGTGGTTGTGATAAGAGAGCGTAATGCCGTGCTCGGCAAGAACAGGTTGTGCCGCGTTGACGGTTGCGATAAACGTGTTCAGCTTGAGTCTATCGGAAAGATCAGCCCACGGGATGATGATGTTCTTGTTGCCGATGATCTTGTGATAAAGAATGGTATTCATAATGCGGTCGGGGGTGAGCTCTTCCCAACCCGTGTGCGTACCGCTGACACGCAGACCTGTATCGCGCAGCATACGGCGAACCTCGGTGGCGCTGTTGCCAAAGAAGCCTGCGAACTCAACAAAGCTGTAGCCAAGGTCGGCAACCTTTTTCATCGCTTTCTCAAGACCGCTTTGTGTAATGTCTCTAACACTGTATAATTGCAATCCGTATTCCATAATCTGTCTCCTTTTTTGTGGCGGCTCTCGCCGTTTAATCTTGTTAACAAGATTATTATACCGCATTTGGATGGAATTGTCAACAGAGGGGGAACTTTTTACAAAAAAAGACCTGAAAATTTTAGCCAAATCACCGTCAGCCTGTCATCCTGAGCGCAGTCGAACTTCTGCGGGTTGAGCGTAAGCGAACAAGCAGAAGCGCGAGGCTTTTTAGCCGAAGCGGGATCTCTTAACAAATCTCGGTGGCTTGCCAATGGGATGTTACATCAGTTCAAAAGTCACCCAAACTCGTTTGGAGATCCCTTCGTCGCTTACGCTCCTCGATTTCTCCTCGCTCCTCGCTCGGAGAAATTTCGACTCCGCTCAGGATGACATACAGTGGTTTTGTTACTTGGTGTGCGTTTGTTTTCTCGGGACGCCGAGGGCGTCGTCCCCTACCGATTGATTATTTGTGCGCAATAACTTCTTTGTGGTGGGACGCCGAGGGTCTCGCTGCGGCTCGGTCGCGCTCACGTTCTGACAGTCCACCGGACTGTCATTCATTACGCTCACGCCGTTACGCGACGTCGTCCCCTACAAATATTGTTTTTGTGAGTGCTTTTTTGAAGG